>CAZYCB010000402.1:0-10338 GCA_964645735.1 uncultured bacterium
TGGTGGCCGGCCTCGACTTCGATGGGTTCTCTGAGGGGAGTGGATCCCACGAAGACCTCATCGAGGTAAACCTCCGCGCCCTCGATCGTCGAGAGACTGATCTCTCCCACGAGCTTCGCCATGACGATGTTCCGCGAGGAAAGCTCGCCCGTCGCGATGTTCAACTCCTCGATGTACGGCTCGTGATTCGGACTCAGGCATTGGAGCGTGTGCGATCCGCTCAAGAGTTCGACACGATACCTGGGTGTGTCGCCGATGAATCTGCCGTCGACGTACACATCCGCGGCCGGTTCGGTCGTCACCGAGAGCCAGCCCGTTTTCTCCACCGCTTGCGTTTTACCGGAATCGGCGGACGGCTCGGCATCCTTCGGGGTCTCCCCGCCGCCGGGCTCTCGCGCAGCCGTCGGCTGCTCGGAAAGCGCGTTCGCGGGGGGCGAGGGCGCCGCCTCGTTGCGCGTCATCGTAGAATCGATCGTTGCCCCCGACAGCTCCGCTGCCGAGTCCTCCGGAACCGCTTCGTTCGAGAGAGTCCCCGTGTTCGTCGGTTCGTCCAACGGGAAGCCAGCCGGGGCGAAACCATCCGTTACTCCCGCGGCGAAAAGATCGTTCTCGCCGCTCGCGGCCCGAGAAGCGGGTGTCGCATCGCGGCGCGGGAGGACCTGCGCGATCTGTTCCCTCATCGTATCCGGCGCGTAGAAGTAGCCGATCGCGGCCAAACCCGCGACGCCGCCGACGATGAAGGCGACGGCGACGCTTTTCTTCAGCCGCCTTTTTTGCGTCCGCGCGCGTTCCGTCTTCGGGAGGAGCATCGTGGCGCCGTCCGCGGCGAGGAGCGTTTTCAAACATTCGGTCGCTTGGCTGAGCGCGTCGAGGCCCATGTGTTTTTCGATCGCCTGACGGAAGTCGCGGGCGCTCTGGAAACGGGAGTCGCGGTTTTTGTGCATCGACTTGACGAGGATCGCTTCTACGCCCGGAGGAAGATCGATGCCAAACCTGGACGGCTTGGGCGCGTTTTGATGGATGATGTTCTGGATCACGCCCATGTAGTTGTCGCCCTCGTACGGCTGATGGCCGGTGAGGGCTTCGTAGAGCACGGTCCCGAGGGAGAAGAGGTCGCTCCGCTGGTCGACGGTTTCGCCGAACGCCTGTTCGGGGGACATGTAGAGCGGCGTTCCGAGAATGGAATTGGCGGCGGTTTGTTGAATTTGTCCGTGCGCGAGCTTCGCCAAGCCGAAGTCGGTGATCTTGACTTTCCCCATCCGCGTCAGCATGACGTTCCCCGGCTTGATGTCCCGGTGGATGATCCCCTTGGCATGAGCGTGTTCGAGCCCCGTGCAGATCTGATGGCACACGGCGAGGGCGAGATTCACGGGGAGCTGTTTCCACTTGTCGAGGATCTCCCTGAAACTCTCGCCTTCGATGAACTCCATCACCATCATGTACGTGCCGTCGTCGACGCCGAAATCGATGATCTTCACGATGTTCTCGTGATCGAGGGAAGCAGCCGCCTTTGCCTCGAGTACGAAGCGCCGGGTGAAGTTCTCGTCGGTGGTGAGATGGTGGTGGAGCTTCTTGACGGCGACAACTCGGTCGAGGGACGTCTGAATCGCCCTGTAGAGCACGGCGGTTCCGCCGGTGGCGACGAGTTCGAGTATCTGGTACTGTTTGGCCTCCGACACGGTTCGTTCACCTCGCCAGCATCAGGCGCTCGGCCAGGAAAGAGGGAAGTCCCTCGGAGAGAATCTTGCTCTGGCACGAGGAGATATCGTACGGGATGCGCAAGAACTCGATCGTCTCGCTTTCCTCGTCGAGCACGACGACGCATGCGTCGGGGTTCGCGTCTCTCGGCTGTCCGGTGCTCCCCGCGTTTATGAAGTATCGGTGACGATCCTCGATCGTCACGCGGTTCTCTCTCACGATCTCCACCGCGCCCGTTCGCTCGTTCATCTTGACGATCACGGGAAGATGGGTGTGCCCCACGAAGCAGAACCGCTGGCCGTTCGACGAGAGCGCATCGGCGACTTCGTCGAGCGTGCGGATGTAGCGGAACTCCATCGGCTCGATCGGCGAGGCATGCGTGAAGAGGTAGTCCCCGTCGATGTAGACGAGCGGCATGTTGGAGAGCGCTTCGAGATCCTCGTCGCTCATCGCCCGCCGGGTCCATTCGACCACGGCGGAGGCGATCGGATTGAAGTTCTCCGATCCGATTACGCGGGCCACCGCGAGGTCGTGGTTGCCCGCGAGGATGAGGTTTGCCTCGTCCTGCAGAGTGTGGAGGCACTGTTGGGGGTCCGCCCCGTATCCCACGACGTCGCCGAGGCAGTACAGCTGGTACGGTTCGAGCTTCCTCACGAAATCGAGCACTGCCCGAAGGGCTTCCAGGTTGCCGTGGATGTCCGATATCAAAATGTAACGCATGTCGCCCTCCGCTGGTGACGGCGTTTCGCTGGGGTGCCTACTCTTGAAAAACGAACACCTTCTTACCAATCCTGATCAGATCGTTGTTCTTCAGTACCTGCTCTTTGACCGGCTTTCCCCCGACGGTGAGTTTGCGGTAGCCGGAGAGGTGCCGGATGATGTAGTGGCCGTCCACCTTCGATATCTCCGCGTGACGCTTCGCGACGAAGATCCCGGCGATCGCGACGTCGGACGCGTCGTCCTTGCCCATCGTGAGACTCGACTCTCCGATCTCGAACACCCTTTCCCCCGTCTTTTCCCTCGCGACCAGCCTCGGCCGCGGGTTCGATCCCTTCTCCGTCTGCGCGGGAGAAGTCTGCTTGCCGGCGTGCATGATGACCGTTTGATCGAACCGGTCGGCGTTCGGGTTCACGGCGATCTCTTTCGATCCGTGCTTGCGGAATGTGAGCTTGTGCTTTCCGATCTGTATCTCGTCGCCGTCTTTCAAGAGCGTCTTTCCAACGCGTCTCGAATTGACGATCGTGCCGTTGAGACTGTCGCAGTCCTTGATGAAGTGCTCGCCGCTTGTCTCCTCGATCATCGAATGCAGGCGGGAGACGGCGAGATTGTCGATGACGATGTCATTATCGGGCGCGCGCCCGATCTTGAAGACCGGTTTGTCGATCATCCAATGACCGATCTCCTTGTCCTTGAATACCAGGGTCAAAACGGGCGGCTTGGAGAGAAAGAGTTCCGCTATGCTCCCCTTATAGTTCCCGGCGATCGTTCTCGCGTCCCGCGCGTACTTGACGAGGAGGTCTTCGTAGACGTTGATCGAGATGGGTTTCCCTGCGGACAGGGTGTAAATCTTCACGAGGAAGTCTTCCCTGAACGACCGGTTGCAGCGGTTCGCCGATGAGAGCCCCTGGCACAACGCCGTCGCCCTTCCTTTTTCGTACCTTAGTATGGCGAGAAACTCGTCCTGCGACGCCGCCACCACGCAGCTCTTGCCCTCGCCCTCGATCTTGTCGAGCACCTGGTCCAGGTCGACAAGCGAGGAGAGGAGCTTCAGAACCGGCTTCTTCTGAAAGAGGATGAGAAGCGAGTGCAGGATCCTGTCGTCGACCTCGTAACAGACGATTCGCGCGCTGCCGGCGCGGTTGACGCCATGCAGGAATTCCTTGATGGTCGTTTCGGCGAACTGGGTGCCGCGTATCGCTCCGGCGCCGTAGATTTGTCCGTTACGAAAAAACGCGAAGCAGCTTTCCGCCCCGCCGCGCACTTCGGTGTAAACGGGGTGCTTTTCGCTCGCCGCAATCGCCTCGCGGAGCACCGCATCCAGTTCGGCGGGAGTCACTCCATCGAACTGTTTGAGAATCCCGAGGTGCGGGAGAGTGATGATCAACGGGTCCACATCCTTTGCGAGGGGAAGCAGTGTTCGCGCCGCTTGCCGCGGCAAAAGGGCAAGAAGCATGCCAGGGTGCCGCATGGCACATTCGCGTGAAACGCCGCATTCCAATGCCGCAAAAGCGATTGGCGAGACACGCGTCGCGCGCGTTGATCCGCCGCGGACGCACGTGTATCGGCGCCGCCCGAAGGCAAAATGCTCCTGCCCGCGGGACGTACCTGTCAGCGGCGTGCCTCGTAATATCGCATGCGGCCGCGGCGTTTCTCGTTGTGTCTCGTTCCCGGGAACCGGACGCGAACCGGAACGCGCGGAGATTGGGCTTGAATTGACGCGCGTGGTGGTGTAGAATTAGCCTGTCAACTGGGGCAAAACTCCGGATAAACGTAATGAGTGATCGTAAGTAGTTTGTACCAAGAAAACCATTGGGTTTACGCGAAACCCGATGGTTTTTTTCTCTGAGGGGGGTGTTGATCTGTTGCGCAGCACCGGGAAAGTCAAGTGGTTCAACGAAGCCAAGGGTTACGGCTTCATCAAACAAGATTCAGGCAGGGACATCTTCGTCCACTACTCCGAGATCCAGGAGAACGGCTTTCGCACCCTCGCCGAGGGCGATCTCGTGGAGTTCGAACTCAGAGAGGGTGCGAAAGGGCTCGAGGCGACCAAGGTCGTCCGAAAATCGAAACCCGCGGAATAGAGCGCCTGGAAGGCGCCAAATCTCGCGCTAGCCGTTGTTCTCGTTGATTCGCTGGAGATTCATCCTCGCTTTTTCGTTGCCCGGATCCAGCTCGAGGGCTTTCGTCCACGCTTCCCGGGCTCTGTCGATCTGGCCGAGCTTGAAGCACGCGTTCCCGAGATTCGTGTAGGCGAGACCGTTCTTCGTGCTCCTCCCCAACGCTTCGTTGTACATCTCGACGGCTTGTTCGTAGTTCCCCTGCTTGTAGAGAACGTAGCCGAGGTTGTTGTACGCCGCGTGGAGTGACGGGTTGAGTTCGACGGCCCGCTTGAACGCTTCCGTGGCCTTTTCTTCCTCCGAGAGCTCCGTGTGAGTGAGCCCGAGGTTGTTGTACGCCTCGGCGAAATCGGGATCGAGTTTCACCGCCTGGAGAAACTGGTCGCGGGCCATCTCGTAAGCGCCGTTGTGGAAGCTCGTCACGCCGAGGTTGTTGTACTTCTTCGATTCCTTTTTTGCCTGCCGGGCCTGCTCTTCCTCGCGGTGCTTTTCTCCGGCCTGAAGGTAACCGGCAAGTTCCTTCTGCTGCTCGATGAGATCTTCCAGCCGCTTCTCCCACGCTTCCTGACGCGACGCCACCGTGAGGAGCTTCTCCGCGATGTCGTCTTTCCACGACGAGAGCTTGCGATCGATATCCCTCCGGGATTCCAGCGATCCGTCGAGCTTGTCCTTGAGGCCGCTCGAGAAGGACTTGAACTCCTTGAAGCTCTCCTCGAGGCTCGCGACGAAGTCGGAGACCGTCGTGGAGAGGCTCTCGAAGCTCTCCTCTCTGGACTCGAAGTTCTTCTTGAGCGATTGCATCTCGTCCTGCACGGATTGGACGGATGACGTCCCGACCGTTCCGGCGAGCTCGTCCATTTTTCTCGTGAGTTCTCTCTTGAGCGCTTCGACGGATTCCGCCTGTTTCTTCTCGGAGTCGGCGAGACTCTCCACGATCTCCGCGACGCCTTTCGTCTGGAATTTCCAGATCTTGTCGATATCGCGGGTGATCTCGCGGGCGTTTCCGCCGTCGCCGCTCGACTCGAGAGCCTTGAGCCTCATGTACATCACGTCGAACTGGCACTCCGCCGACGCCCTCTGGAAGAAGCGGCACGATTCCCGGAGACAGTGCAGTTGATTCGATGTCTCGGTCCGGGTTCCCGTCTCCGTCATGACCTCGGTGTGGACCGACGATGCTCCTTCGTCGCTGTCATAGCCGAGGATCACGACGTCGCCGGGCGAGGCCGGTTCGTAGCCCTCGGCCGCTCGCGCGCCGATTGCCAGCGTGTTGGAATGTCCCTCTCCGAGCAGGTGAGAGATGAACGGACAGATTTTCATAGCGTTGCGCCTCCTCTTTCCAGGTTTCGTGTCACAAATCGGTCGTTTTCTCGAGAGCGAGCGCGGTTCCCGCTGCTGTTTCGACGTATTTGTCGTAGTTCGCTCGGGCGATGCGTTCCACATCGGAAAGTCCCGGGTACTCGCTCATGATTCGTAGATACACGCTGTGTGCGGCCTCGAAGTTGTGTAGGCCCCGATAACATTCGGCGGTGCGGAGCAGGAAATCCTTCCGTTCCTCCTTGCCGAGCGCGTTGAGGTGGACCGCCTTCAATGCGATGAGCGCGGCCATCGGCTGGTCCTTCGCCAGGTAGTAGCGCGCGAGCTGAAACTTGCGCGCGATGTCTTCGCCGATCGTTGCCGTCTCGAACGAGAGAAGCTTCTTCATTTCCTCCAGACGGCCCTCGTTGCACGCCCGGGCGGTGACGTCCAGGACTCGTTCGCGAGGGAGCTTGCCGTCGAGGAACAACTGATACAGAGAATCGAAATCCCGCGGCAGGTCGGCCGGTTCGTCCGCTGCTTCCACCGCCTCCTGGGTCACGCCGACGGACTCGTCCGGCATGGAGACCGGTTTCTCCGCTCGGCAAAGGGGTTCATCCGGGAAGCTCACCGGTTCAACGGGCGACGATACCGAGCGATCCGTCTCGGATTCGCTCGCCGCGTTCTCCGGCGAGCCCTCTGCGGTTTCGAGCGCGGCCGGTTCGGTCGCCTCCGCGCTGCTGTCGGGCACAGACCCCTTCGCCGCAAAACTGCGCTTGAGGTAATCGAAGAGATCGGATCCGTCCTCCGCGTCGTCGAAGGTCTTGGGATTCTCCGCAAGGCCGCTTTCCGCGATCCCGGCCGGAGTCGGATCCACATTCGGGGCGGCGTGCATGCTCAAAGAGAACTCGTGGTTCTCGATGCCGGATGGAGGAGGTGGGGACGCTTCTCGGCGGGGCGCCTCGCCAAAGGCGAGATTGTCGACGCCGAGCCGCGAGGAGTCCTTCGCGCGTGTTTCCTCGGCGAGCGAGGGGTCGCGGTCGCCGGGTTCTTTCGCCTCGGGTTCGGCCGGTTCTTCCGCTCCGAGGCCGGAGTTGTCGTACCGCTCGAACTCGAAACCGGAGCGTCTCTCACGGGCCAGCGACGCGCTGAACCTCTCGTTGTAGAACGAACGGATGAGCGGGACCGACTGGTGCTTCGAGAGCAGCTCCTTGACCACCGGCTCTTCCTCGCGTGCGTGCGCGAGCATTTCCTTCAAGATCTCGATGGCCTTGCCGTGGAGCCCCTCGTTCAACGCCGTCTCGGCGAAGAAAAGCTGGGTTTCCGTCGAACCTCTGCTCGCCTGAGATCGCGATTCGAGCCATTCGATCAGACGGCTCCTGTGTCCGCGTTTCTGATAGATCTTCCTCAGCTGGCCGAGGGCCGTCTCTCTCCGGCCGGCGGCGAACGCGGCTTCGACGAAGAGGAATTGGGGTCCCAGATCGCCGCCGACCGTCTCGACGACCGGCTTCAACATGTCGATGATGTCGGACGCTTTGAGGGGATCGCGGTCGAGAACCACGCTGAGCAGATCGGCCGCTTGCCGCAATCCGCCCAGTCCGAAGTAGAGCTGCGCAAGTTTCATGTTGCGTGCGGCAACGGGAATCTCCGGCTGTTCGCCGAGCGATTCGATTCGATCGATCGCCTTCGAGGCGAGCGCGGGAGCCATCCGAGCGGCGGCAGCGAGTTTGTCGAACCCCTTGACGTACTCGGTTCTGGCGAGATAGCAGCACCCCAGTACGTAGCTCGTTTCTCCTGTTTGGCTGTGCCGCTCTTCCGCATCAGCGAGAAAGGGCGCGAGCGCCTTGGAGGAATTGGGGTTCTCGTCGAGGGCGCGGATGAAACCGTCCATCGCTTCGGAAAGCCGGCGAAGGCGCAGGCACAAGAGGGCCTCGGTGAGCGTGTATGAAACGATATCCTCTCTCGCCGAAAAACCGGTTCCCACCGATCCGCTCACGGTGAGCTTTTTTGTTCTGATGCGTTCTAGGAGTTCGCTCGCCGCGTGATCCGATAGCCCCTCGAGGACGGAACCGGCCGCCACGAGATCTCCGCCGCGGATCGCCTGCTCGAGGAGAAAACGGCCGACGATCGGATCGTTGTACGTCTTTGCCTTCTCGGCGGCGAAGGTCCAGAGTTCGAAGGTGTCGCCGGGAAATTTCTGCTGCGCTTTTTTGAAGAACGCGATTGCTTTGAGCGGCTCGCCCGATTCCATGCTCACGTCGATCGCCTCGGTGTAGAGACGGAATTCCTTGGGGAACTTCTCGATCGCCTCTTCGAGACGCGAGAGGGCTTTCTTGAAGTTGGAATGCAGGCGCTCCTCGGACGCTTTCTCGATTGCCGCGGCTGCTTTAGGATTCATCGGGTCGACTCTTTCGACGATTGTGGGTAGACGTACCTCTAGCCAGTCTGGGTCGGAGCGAATCGCATACCAGAGAGGGCGGCAAAAACTCGCCAGGGATCGATGGCACAACTTATTGCCGCGATATTAGTTGCGGCCGCAGATCGACGGCGGGAAATGGGGAAGCCCGTCCATCGCCGTGCGTGACGTGCAAATTGCACGCGCCGCGGAGGGGACACGGCGATCCTCGCCCCATCCCGAAGGCGGTTGCATCCGGAGTCGAGGGACATTAGTGTTAGGAACGTCCGTGTGCGAATCGATCCGCGCGGCGTGAATGAAGAGGAACTCACGAATGACAACGAGACAAGACTGGGCCGTGGCGCTCGTCAGCGGAGGGCTGGATTCCCTCGTATCGCTCGCCAAGGCGCATGCCGAAATGGAAGTCCGTCTCGTTCTCTTCGCCGATTACGGTCAGAGGGCGATCGTACGCGAGCGAGAAGCCGCGATGAGCGCGGCCACTTTCTACCAGCTCCCGTTCCGGGAGGTGGACATCGGCTGGCTCAGATCGCTTTCTCCCCAGGGTATGCAGTCGAGGGGTTCGCCGTCCTCCGCGGACAGGAGATCCCAGGATTCCGGCGCGGGCGAAAGCCTCCGGCTCGACACCGTCGATGACGTGTGGGTGCCCAACCGCAACGGCGTTCTCCTGAACGTGGCCGCGGCCTTCGCCGAGAATCTCCGCTGCGGTTTCGTGGCGACCGGTTTCAACCGCGAGGAGGCGGATGACTTCCCGGACAACCGCTCGGAGTACGTCGCGGCCGTGAACCGCGGGCTCGAATTCTCGACGCGGGGCGGCGTCCGCGTCGTGAGCTTCACACAGGATCTCGACAAACGCGGGATCATCGAACTCGGCGTTGAATTGAAGGCGCCCCTCGGTCTCGTGTGGAGCTGTTATGACGACGGGGAGATGATGTGCGGCCGCTGCGGATCGTGCAGGCGATTGAGAGGGGCGATCGAGAGTTTGCCGGCAGCTTCGAGACCACCCATTCGATTTGCGGTTTGAAGTGCAAGCACAAGGGTTTCACTACAGAATTCTCGAAGGAGAGACCGCCTACACAGGCAGAGAGCTTCGAAGCGGGTGGGTCCGGAGCCAAACCGGACTCGATGGCGATGCCGCGGCGGGTTTCGTGGGGCCCTGCCACGTGGCGAACGAGGATCTCGTGGATCTGGACGATGCGCGCGAGGGAGAGTTCATCCGCGCCGCCCTCATGGCCCATGTCATCGTGGAGCATCCGTCGTGCGGCCTGGAGATGGCGGTCGCGCGTCAACGGCTCCTCGTGTGCGTCCTCTGCGACATTCTGGGCGGGAAGGGATTTCGAGTGCGCCGGAGCGGGGACGATGTCTTCTTCGACACGAGAAAGCTCACGGTATCGATCGCCGCTCCGGGGCCGGCGTCCTCGCTGATTCATTTGGGGATCAACGTGGATCCGACGGGCGCTCCCGTGTCCGCCGCCGGGCTCGGCGAGATGAAGATCGACCCCGCTGGGCTTCTCGGGGAACTGCTCGAGCGCTATGGGCGCGAGATCGAATCGATCCGTTACGCCACGACGAAAGTCCGCCCCGTGCCGTAGAGACTGAACCGGAGATCCGTGGGCGCTGCGCTGCAGGGTCATTGAGAGCCCTGAGCTCCGCTTCCCTCGGCTTCCCGCCTGGAGGCGGGCGATCCTCGGTCGCTCCCGCTAAGGGCTCTCAATGACCCAGCAGTGCAGCGCCCGATCTTATGAGCAGGATGACACAAGTGACCGGATATCTTTCCGAGATCTTCTGCTCCATACAAGGCGAGGGGATCTACGTCGGCGAGCGGCAGGTGTTCGTGCGAACGGCGGGGTGCTCCGCGACGTGTTCGTGGTGCGACACGAACTGGAGCAAGAAGAAAAAGCGGTCGTGCACCATCTACGGCGCGAGCACGCGATCGTTCGACAACCCGCTGACCGTGGAGGCGGCCGTGCGCGAGGCACTCGCGCTCGGCGGAACGAACGGCGCGGTCCGTACGGTGAGTCTGACGGGTGGAGAGCCGCTCGAACAGGGAGATTTCGTCGGAGCGATGGCGCAGGCGCTGAGGGGCCGCGATCGGCG
>CAZYCB010000403.1:0-11046 GCA_964645735.1 uncultured bacterium
GCACGAGCATCGCCCCTTCTTGAAAGAGGTTAGCGTGCGGCGGGTTCCGGCACAATCAGCCGGAAGGATGGAAGATGGACTAGTCCTTTTGGGCGAGAAAAGCGGACTCTTCGGCCGAATGGAGCGCGTGTCGGCAGGCACGCAGGCGCAACGAGAGTACTATCTCACCGTGGCTATTCGGGCGGTTTTCTGCGGGCGAACGCGGCTATCTGCAGGCGGCTCCCTAACGCGAGCTTCTCCAGGATGTTGTGGACATGACTCTTCACGGTGTGCGTCGCAATGTGGAGGCGCGATGCGATTTCCTTGTTGCTCAATCCCTCGGAAATCAGGTCGATAATCTCCCTTTCCCTCGCCGTCAGCTGCCATGGTTTGTCGGACATGTCAGCTCCGCTCGTGAGCGCGGATTTGACTATCTGCGTGAATAGCGATGTCGTCATCGCCGGCGGCAGCACTCTATGACCTTCAGCGACCGCGCGGATGGTGTCGATGTAGTCTTCCAACGCGGCGCTCTTGAGAATGAAGCCGGCCCCCCCTGCCTTGACGAACTCGACAATGTCGACCTCATCGGGGAGTATGTCCATGGCAACGACTTTCACCGCTGGGAACTCCTCGCGCAGCCGGGCCATCAGTTTCAGTCTGTCCGCCTTCTCCAGACCGAGATCCAGGAGTACGATGTCCGGCATCGTGTCTGCCTCACGCAGCTCCCGCAGCGACTCGCCGTCCTTGGTCCGGGCGACAACGTCGAATCCACCATGCTCCTTGAGCATGGCCGCGATGCCCTCGCGCAAGAGGCGATTGTCCTCGATCAAGAGAATCCGTGTTTTCGCCATGCCAACCCCCGCTGCCCGCTCCCGTGGTCGCTCTGCAGTCTGTCGGCGTCCTGTGTCCCGCGCGGCTCTTGATGACGTCCAGGCAGCCGGAAATAATTCGATATTCTACAAAAGGGCAGCCCCGAGGTCAAGACTGACCGCACGCCTTGGAATTGCGGCGATTGGCATATCTGAGAAAGCGTGCTATAATTGGTTCGGTGTGGAGGTTCATTGCCGAGATGGGATTCGGCTACGGTGGAGTCGAAAGGAGGTGCCGTCGAGATGAGGAGACTGTTAACTCTGTGCGGCGTAGCGTTACTGGGTGCTGCGACGTTTGCCTCAGCCAACCCGGTCCAAGGTCCGTGGGGGCCTCTCGTTCCAAGCCCGGATCCGGCACGCTACTATGAGTTTCTTTGCGACCGTACGCCCGGCCTGCTGTCGATATACATCGTCTACACCTGGCCCTACGACGCGACGGCGGTCGAATTTTCCGCGCCCAAGCCGGCGTGCTTCACAGCCGTGTACCTTTCGGATGCGCCTTCGTTCAGCGTGACGCTCGGGAACTCGCAATCGGGGGTATCGGTGGGGTTCGGGTCGTGCAGGCATGCACCGGTCCTCGTGCTGACAGTGAACTACTTCGCGTACGGCACAACACCCGCGGATTGCAGGTACCTGACGCGTCCACATCCGGTTACCGGGCAGCTCTACATGGTGGATTGCCAATGGAACACCCTCCCCCTCACCTCCGGCGGCAACTTCATCAACCCGCTCGAAGGTGATTGCGAACCGGTGCCCGCGGAATCTTCGACCTGGGGGAGGATCAAGTCGCTCTTCTCGGACCAGGCTGGGGCGTGGTGATCTTCCGGTTCGCGCCTCGATCGGGGAGACCCACAGGGACGAAGGTCCTCGTAGCGATCGCGCTTTGTGTGGCGCTCGTGAGTGCCGTACGACCCGATCCGGTGCGATGCGAGATTGTCTTTGCCCGCGAGCACATCAAGGTGTTCGTAAAGACGGCCGGAATAAGGGTCGAGGGGTCTTACACTTTTGCCAACCCGGACACAACTCCCTTGCAACAGTGGCTCTTCTACCCGGTTCCCGTGGACTCGCTCCATAGGGCGGCAGAGGGAATCGAGATTCGATCGTCCGGCACGGAAGTGCCGTTTCATGCCAAGGCGAACGGTTTGTATTTCTGCGTGTCTCTGCCCGAGAGAGGATCCGTTGTGGTCGACGTGTGCTACGAGCAAACGTGCCTCGATAGCTCGGCGTGTTACATACTCACGTCAACCGCGCGGTGGGATGCCCCGTTGGAGCACGCGAGTTTCGAAGTCCACGTTCCGGATGCAATTCATTTGGAGTGGATGGCGTACGACGCGGAGACGGTGACGGCGTCGAACGGATCAACGATCTATCGATTCGGCCGCGACGACTTCATGCCCGAAAAGGATCTGTGTCTGCGCTGGCAAATTCGAGGGAACTGACCGCTTGCCTCGGACTTCTGCGGCGCCGACCACCCCTCGCCACGACACTACTTCGTCACCACCGTGATGACCCCGGCAATCACCAGCACCACCCCCACCGTTTCCACGCCCGAGAACGACTCTCCCAGGAAGAAGTGCGAGATGAGAAACGCGACGACCACTTCCACGAGGATGATGATCGATGTCGAGAGGGCCGACACCGACTGCACACCTTTGAGATAGAGATAGTACGCGAGAATCGTCGTCACCAGGCAGAGGTAGAAAAGCGCGGGGAGCGCATGCGACGCGAACCGCGCCTTCTCGAAACCGGCGACGGGCGCTGCCGTCACCGCGGCCCAGAAGCAGAGCGCCTGTGACATGTTGTACGCGCCGTGCTTCTTCGCCATCCCGCTCGAGTACACGACGAAGAGCGCCCAGAGGATCCCGGCGAGGACGCAGAACACATCGCCCATGTTGACGGACGCGAAGCCGGAGAAGTCGAGACGCGTACTCGTGACGACGACTCCGGAGAAGGCGACGACGAGCGCCGCGACCTGCCTCGGCCGCAATCGATCCTTCAAGAGGACCGCCGAGAAGATCGCCACGAAAAGCGGGCTCGAATTGATGAAGAGCGCGGTCTTGGACGCTGTCGTGAGCTGCTGCGCCTTGTACTGAAGGATGAACGCGAGCGAGTTCGGAATCGATATCAGGATAAGATCACGGCTGAAGAGCGTCTTGAGCCGGTCGACGCTCCGGTACCACGGGAGGAGGAGTACGAAGGCCAGTGCGAAACGCAGGACGAGAAACAGGAGCGGCGACACGTCGCGAAGCGCGTACGTGATGACGGGAAACGAACTCCCCCACACGATTCCGGCAAGTACGAGATAGAGCATCTGAGAGACAGCGCGCGGCGAGTTCTACGGCTTATCGAACCGGGTGTCTTCGATCGGCACGTTCGCCTGGAACTCGTCGAATGTCATCGTGTATGGCGTTCCGTCTGGACCGTCGCCCTGTATGACGTGAAAGATCTTCACTCCGGCGACGGTCGTGTAATCACGGAACCACGTCGTCATTTCCTTCGTGGCGCCCCCGTATGTCTGCGGGAAGGCCCTCTTGACCTCGAGATTCGTGCTGGCATCGATGTAGACGTACCACTCGTCGCCATCGGCGAGCGTGAGCTTGATCTTGTGAATCGTTCCCGAGTTCTTCTTCTCTTCTCCCACATACTCGGCGGTGTGCCCTTTCGCCTTGTAGTCGACGAGCGGCCCTTCGAAATCCGTCCACCGTCGCATCGGTGCCGCGAATTCCTCGGGCATCTTGCTCGGCCCCGTGATGCCGAGGAGCGGGTTCACCCACCACGCCTCCCGGCCGTTGTAGCTCTGAATGATCATCCCCAGCTTGAGGTCGACGTCCATGCGGCTCCTGTTGGGCCGTTTCAGCCAGAGGGTGAAGGGGAGTTCGACTCCTTGCTGCTCGAGACGCCCCTCGGCCCGCAGGGTTTCGATCGCCCGTATCTTCTCCAGGCCGCCGATGGTTTCGATGTGCTTGCCGATGATTTCGTCGGCCTTGCGCGCGGCGGGCGACGTCTTCTCCCCCGCCGAAACCGCGTTCGCAGCAGCCAGAAGAAGAACGATGCCGGCGAGAGCTCGCCACGAGTTATGGAACATCACGTGCAGACCCCCTGTTGAATGCGTCGTTGCTAATAGAACGCCTGATTCGTCCCGAATCCGGGCCCGAGGAGAATCGCGTTCAAGAGCAGGCGTTCCCCCCCGTAGAAGTAGCCCCGGAAGTTCGGCGTGTCCGCGAAGAGAATGATCTGGCCGTTGCGGCGAGCTTCGCGCGCAACGAACGCCGTCTCGCTCCACCGTTCGCGTGCCTCGGGCCAGAGAAGCCCGGAGAGGCGGAGGCGATCCCGCGGCGCGAACTTTCCCGCGACCTCGACGGGGCTCTTCGCGAGGTACACGCAATCGGTGTCGACGAGAACGGCGAGCGGCGAGCGCGCACCGAACGTGAGCCAGTGTTTCTCTTTCAGGTCCACGGCGAGAATCGCTCCCCGCGGCCTCAGCTTTCTCGCCGTTTCGTCGGCGTCCTTGAGCGAATCCACGTCGGGCGGCGCGAGCTTCTTCTCGTCCTTCTTCTCGGCGACGGGTTTCACATCCCACACGTCGACGCTATCGACGACGGGAGAAACGGCCGCCTTCGCGTACGCGAGAGCCCTATCGTACTCGGGGAGACGCTTGAAAATCTGGCTCTTCTCCCGGATCGACGTGAGCGCCACGGTCGAGTCCGCGGCGAATGCCGAGCCCGCTCCCATCGTCACCAGAGTCCCACCGTCCTCGACCCACGTTTTGAGACGTTCCGCTCCTCCCTTCCCGAGCATGCGCTGGTACACGTCCGGGCCGCCCCACGTGGACGGCAGTACGAGAACGTTGTACTTCCTCAAATCGACCTCGCCCAGAGCGACGACGTCGAGTATCGACGCGCGGCAGCCGAGACGGGCGTCGAGAAGATGCCATATCGCGCCGTAGTCGGACATCGAAACCGCCGGCCCCGCGACGATGCCGATGCGCGGCGGTTCGAGAAGCTGAAAATCCCCGCCGCCCAGATCCGCCCCCGACGCGGCGAGTGCGGTGTTCACGCCGAAGACTTCGACGCCGTCGGCCCGGGCGAGCTCGTCGAGCGCGTCCGCGTCGAGAACGGGGTTCGCGCTTTTCTTGACGAGAAGGCTGCCTCTGGAAAACTTCCTGCCCTCGACTTCAAACGGCTCGCGCGCGGACCAGACCTCGCACCCTCTCTCGAACAAGTGGACGAGAAGCGCGTAGCTTCTGTCATCGACGATGTCGAAAACGTATCCGAATTTCGGCGATCGGTTGACGACACCGCCCTTGGCTTCGTGTGACGGCCGGCCGGCGTCGACCGACGGGATTTCGTCGGCGTAATAGCACTCCACGTTGTACGCGAGCGGCAGCGACCACGCCGTGATCTCGTAGAGCTTCGTCTCGTTCTTGTCGAGGATCTCTTTTCGCTCTGTCTCGAGAAATCTCGTCGGCAGGCGGATATCGAACGAGAGGATCGTCTGCACGAGCGCTCGAAGCGGCTGATCGAGAGGCACGATGCAGGTACCTGCGGGCATTTGCAGATCGGCCACCGACTCCCCCGTCGCCGAATGCGCGCCGCGGAGTTTGAAAGGTTCTGTCGCGACGGAAACCTCTATGCCCTGACCCTCGAGTGTCTCGGCGAGACGATCGAGCCGCGCCTGGTTCTTCGATGGCGGGAAGACGAATCCCCCGGATTTTCCGACGGTCTTGCGGCCGGCGCCGGAACGCCCGCCCACGGCGTTTTTCTTTTCCGCGTAGAAATCCTGGAGAAGCTCCTTCCGATGGTTCGCCACCGTGCCGAGGTTCGCCATCGAGCTCGTGAACTGGTGGTGCACCGTCTCGCGGTACGTCATCACCGTGCCGTCCGGCCTCTTCACGAGTGAACCGTCGACGCCCGCCTGTTCGTAGAGGAAACCCACCGCCCCCGTGTAGATGCTCCAGGAACTGCCGTAACCGGGGTAGAGTTCCTCGTTCCATTCCCGCGTGTAATAGCTCCACCCGTACCGGTCGAAGGCCGCCGCCTGATCGCTTGCGAAGATCTTCCACCATTTGTAGATCTGCGGGATCAGGAACGGATTGAACGGTTCGCGCGGCGGCGAGAACAGATACGTGTCGAGAGGTCCCATCTCATGACTGTCCGTGTAATACTGCGGGTGCCAGTCGAGGATGGCTTTGACCCTGCCTTGGGTTTCGGGGAGCACGAGAGAAATCCAGTCGCGGTTGAGATCGAAGAGATAGTGGTTCCCGCGTCCGTAGGGCCAGATGCCTCTATGCTGCATGGATTGGATGTCGTCGTTCGTCACGACGCCGTTCCATCCCTCGGTTTGTTTGATTGCCCGTTCGCGCCCATCGGGGTTCTGGAGAGGATCGATGCAAACGATGACTTCGTCCCGAATCTTGCGCGTGATCTCGTCTTCTCCTGCGACGAGCTGATACGCGAGCCAGAGCGCCGCATCGGTCGACGAGAACTCGTCCCCGTGAATCGAGTACGCGAGCCATGCCACCGCGGGAGTCTCGGCGATGATCTTGTCGGCCTCCCCGTCGCCCGAAAGAAGCCGCGGATCGGCGAGCGCCGCTATCCTCTGCTTGAATTCCGTCAGACGCCCGGCGTTCTCCTCGGACGTGAAGGTCACATAGACGAGGTCCCGGCCTTCGTATGTCCGGGCGTACGTTGTGAGCGACACGTTCGGGAACGTCTCGGCGAGGTACTTGAGATACGCTGTCGTCTCGGCGTAAGTCGCCGGTCTCGAGCCGATTTCGAAACCGAGAAAATCCGAAGGCGAGCGGACACCCTCTTTGTACACCGCGTCTGGATAGAAGGGCACCGTGTACTCTCCCAGACCTGGCGCGAGGTTCGTCCGGTCGACGACGGCGGCGCCGGCGGACGCGAGGGAAAAGGCCAGAAAACCGACGATCAACGCACCTAGTCGGACTGTCGCCATGAACCTACCTCTCTTGTGAGCGGGAACTCGAAAACCGCCGCTACGTCGATCTCGATCGAAGACGAGCGATCATACCACCGCACGCACCGATGTGGGAAGTGGCGAGAAAAAAGGGGCGGTGTGCCTCGCACACCGCCCCTCGTTCGTTCCCGCGCACTCGACGCGCGGTCCGCCGCTACTTGACGCCGGCCTGTTTTCGAATGTGGATGTAGCCATTCACCGTCTCGAGCGCGATCGTCGCCCCGCCGTTCCCCAGGACGTACCGCCCCTTGACGAGCTTGGTGTCCTTGTTGTGCGACGCGGCCGGGAAGTCCGACGTGATATCCCAGTCATCTCCTTTGTCGCCCCAGCCACCCCATCCGCGGCGGATCTTGATGGTGGCATCGATCGTGACGTTAGCACCCGCCGGGAGAGCGATCGTGATGTCGCCGCCCTGAGTCTCCAGAATGTTCGCCAGCGTCCCCGTGGGGTCGAGCTCCGCATTGATGTCTCCGCCGGCTGTCGCCGCGTGGAGGGAACCGCTCACGTTCTCGCAGTCGATGTCGCCCCCCGCGGTCTTCGCCTCGACGGCTCCCGTAGCCCCGAGAAGCCGGATATCCCCACCCGCCGTTTTGAGCGTCGCGCTCCCGCTCACTTTGCCGATGACGACGTCCCCGCCCGCGGTCGATGCCTTCACATCGCCGCCCACGTCTTCCACGGTCACGTCCCCGCCCGCCGTGGACGCCGTGACGCTCTTCTCCACCGAGCCGATCGCAATATCCCCGCCCGCGGTGGATGCGCGGAGTTCTCCTTTGATGTTCCCCGCCTCGATGTCGCCGCCCGACGTCGCCAGATCCGCGTCGCCGATGACGTCGAGTGCCGACACATCCCCGCCGGACGTCTTAAGATCGACCTTGCCCTCGATCTTGCCCACTTCGATGTCACCGCCGGAGGTCGCCCCGGCAACGTCGCCCTTGACGCCCTCGACGTCGATATCTCCACCGGAGGTTCCCAGTGTAACGGTCCCCGTCATCGCGCCCTTGACCTCGACGTCACCGCCGGAGGTTCCCAGATCGAGGCTGATTTCGCTGGGCACCGAGAACTCGAATCTCACCCCACGCGACTTTTTCCACCCGTTGGCACCGTGGTACTCGATGCGCACCGTGTTGCCGGTCTCGCTCGTCCTGAGATCTTCGAGCGCCTCGTCGGGCAGCCCTTCGATGCGCATTTCGATTTCGCTCTTTTCCCACACTTGTGTGGCGATATCGGCTCCGATTCCTTTGATCTCGACGACGAGCGTTCCGCCCTTGGCGGCCTTGAACGTCTTGGTCGTCACCTTGATTTCGCTGGCGGATGCATTCGCCCACGCGACAATCGCAACAACCAGAACCGCGGTGAACACGCCCCGGTAAGATTTACTGAACATGGCTCGTGACCTCCTGTGTGAACGCTCCGGATTGGATCCGTATGTAATCGTTCGGGTCTTTCTGCAAACGCGCCCCTATGGCGTCGACAATTTCTTTTCCCTCGAGACGCCCCTCGAGCATGGCCACGGCGAGCATGTTGATCGCCGCTATTCGCAATCCTTCGTTCTCGTCGTTGGCCAGAACGTCGAGACACGCCCTCTTTATATCCTCGTCAAAAGGCATGCGGTAGAGCACGTAGAGGGCTTGTTTCCGGACACCGGCGTTCGGATCGGTCTTCACCGCCCGAACGAGCGCCTGCTCGATCGCTCCGCCCTGCGGCACGGCCGCGTATGTTCCGATGGCGTTGATCGCTTGAAGTCTCGCCCCTGCGTTTTCGTCGTTCATCACAGCCTGCGCGAGAACGTTGCGGACGCGCTCGTCGTCCATCGCCGCCTTCAATCGCGCCGGCCTGACGATATCGTACTCGATCTCGATTTCGTTCGTTCGCGGATCGACATTGGCCAGACGGACGTTCCGGTAGGCCGGCCCGCCCTGCTCGCTATGCATCTGCGAAGGCCCGGCGGACTGCGGCGCGATCGCACCCTTATCCGTGCGGCCGAACGCGATGTACCCCGCGAGAAATCCCACCGCGAGAGCGGCCGCACAGGCGAACGCCGCCCGCTTCCGGGAGAAAATCCGCGACAACAGATACAAGAGATATGAGAGCCAGCCCGGCTCCGCCTGCGAGCCCGATTCGAAAGGCCTGGCCGGGGCCGGAGAGAGGGCTTCACGGAGGCTCCGGCGAGCGTCGCGGAGCGTCTCATCCGACGGGCGCAGCGCCGAGGTCTCCCCGATCATCGAGACGATGGATCTCGCCTCTTCGATCTCGGCGCGGCAGTCCGCGCACTCGGCGATGTGCGCCTCGAGAGAACGCTGCTCCGCGTCTCCGAGTTCGCCGAGGATCGACATGAGGATCCATTCTTTGTAATTGTCGTGCATCATGGTCTCACTCGAAAACCCGCTTCGAAGCGCGCCCCGAAGAAGCCGCCGAGAGTCAGCGGTAGACGCGCTTGAGTTTCTGTCTCAATTTCGTCACTGCGGTGAACAGATATTTTTTGACCGTTCCTTCGGCGCAATCCATCATCGCCGCGATCTCGCGAAGCTTGTATCCCTCGAAATGTTTCAGCGTGAACACGAGCTTCTCCTGTGGGGAAAGCGTGCCGATCGCCTCCTCGACGTGCCGCCGGATCTCTCCGTCCTGGGCGATCCGGTCGGGAGAAGGGGTGTGAGACTCCGACGACGGCCCGGCGGACGAAAACTCCGGATCTCGCTCGGAAAGCGCATCCAACGAAGTCGCCGCTCTTCCCGCGGCGCGTTTCTTATAGTTCAAGCATACATTCATGACGATCCGATAAAGCCAGGTTGAAAACTCGCTCCCGAACTCGAACCGGGGCAGCGCCTTGTGGACGCGGAGAAACACGTCCTGATAGATGTCCTTGGCGTCATCCGCGTCGCGAGCGAAAGAAAACGCGATCGAGAGGACTTTCCGGTCGTACCGGTACACGAGCTCCTCGAAGGCGCTCTCGTCGCCTCGCTGGGCTCTCGTCACCAGCTCCCGATCGCTCGCTCCTGGCGGCTGCTCTCTCACCGTCACTTGCTTAGACACCCCCGTCGCCCAAAAAGTTGTGGGAAATCGGGATGGCAAAAAACACGTGTAAGTGTAGGATATACAAGACGATCATGCGTGCTCAACGAAAAGCGTATCTCTTCGGACTCGCCACCGTTCTTCTGTGGTCGACGGTCGCTTCGGCATTCAAGCTCACGCTCCGGCATGTCGATCATATCCAGCTTCTCTTCTACTCGAGCCTTTTTTCGACGGCAATCCTCGGTGCGATTCTCGTCTGGCAAGGAAAGATCGGTCTCGCGTTCTCCGGCTCCCGAAAGGAGTATACGAAATCCGCGCTGCTCGGCGCACTGAATCCGGCGATCTACTACCTCGTCCTCTTCAAGGCGTACGACCTGCTCCCCGCGCAAGAAGCCCAACCGCTCAACTACACCTGGGCGCTGACCCTCTCGCTTCTCTCCATTCCCCTCTTGAAGCAGCGGCTCAGTTTCTGGGAAGTTGCGGCGCTCGTTCTGGGATATGCGGGTGTTTTCGTCATCTCGACCCACGGTGATGTCGCCGGTTTCCATCTGTCGAATCCCCTCGGCGTGGCCCTCGCGCTGGGGAGCGCGTTCTTGTGGGCGCTCTACTGGATCTACAACACGAAGGATCCGCGGGACCCCGTCGTCTGCCTGTTCTTGAGCTTCGCTTTCGGTCTGCCGTGGACGTTTCTGTTCTGTCTCCTCTTCTCGAGTCTTCACATCTCCACGATCCAGGGTCTCCTGGGCACTCTCTACGTCGGCTGTTTCGAAATGAGCGTCACGTTCGTTCTATGGCTTCTCGCGCTGAGGTCGTCCGTGAACACCGCCCGCGTGAGTATGCTCATTTTCATCTCGCCGTTTTTCTCCCTCGTGTTCATACGCGTGTTCGTCGGAGAGCGCATCCTCCCGTCCACGATCGCGGGGCTCGTGCTCCTCGTCGCGGGCCTCTTGCTCCAGAGGAGAGGGGCGCGAAAACCCGCATGAGCCCGGGCCGTTTCGCCCGCGTCAGAACTTGTAGCCGGCGGAGAAGTACGCGAGGAAATCGTGTTTCTCGCTCGTCATGGCTGTGAGCTCGAAAGGGCCCAGGAGCGTGTCGAGCGCGTACGTGAGCCCCGCTCCGTTCACGTATCTGTTGTTTGCGAGGTCGCTCGACCATTCGTCGAACGTGTTTCCCGCGTTCCAGGTGAGGATCACGTAATTGTCCTTGAGAG
>CAZYCB010000404.1:0-14566 GCA_964645735.1 uncultured bacterium
TGTGGACTTCATCGATGATGTAGATCTTGTTCTCGAACTGGCTGGGGACGTAGCCCATGCTCTCCTGGAGATCGCGGACCTCGTTCACCCCGGTGTGCGAGGCTCCGTCGATTTCCATGACGTCGAGGTTTCTGCCCTGTATCACACCGACGCACGACTCGCACGTGTCGCACGGGTTTCCGTCGCGAAGATCCAAGCAGTTGATTACCTTGGCGAGAATGCGGGCGGTGCTCGTCTTGCCGCACCCCCGCGGACCCGAGAAGAGATACGCGTGGGAGAGCCGTCCCAGTTCGACGGCTTTCTTGAGGGTGCGCGTGATGTGATCCTGACCGACGACCTCGTCGAACGTCTGGGGCCGCCATTTTCTCGCGAGGACCTCGTAGCTCACCTTTTCTCCCCCGGCGCAAGGATGAGATCGTGCACCTGCCTCTGAACGCCGGCACCGGCCTTCCCCTGTGGGTTAGCTCCGACCAGGTAGCCCCATATCACATGTCCGAACACCAGTTACCGCTGCTACCTTCCGGTCCTGACGGGGTTCGTGGCTGGCCATTGCATGAGACCTGATCATCTTCGCCACTTCCACAGAACAAGGGGACGACACCAAGAGCCCGCGGGCAGGAGTTCAACCCCGCTATAGCGGATTTCGGGAAAAGGGCACCGCTACCTCCCCGTCTAGCACGATCTCTCTAGATACTCGAACGAGAATTGGTGGAGATGAGCGGATTCGAACCGCCGACCCCCTCGTTGCGAACGAGGTGCTCTCCCAGCTGAGCTACATCCCCACCGATGTTAGCGAGCGTATGTGTTACGCCTGTTGGTAATGGCGGAGAGAGAGGGATTCGAACCCTCGGAGCGCATAATGCACTCAACGGTTTTCGAGACCGTCCCATTCAACCACTCTGGCATCTCTCCCCTCGGCAATATTAAACCAACCCGGAGAAGCAGGGCAAGAACTGTTCTGGAAAAAGAGCGCCGAGGTCGAGCGCACTTCTGGGCAAGGTTCCCGGCCGCATCGAACGCGCCAGTCGCGAGCGCCAACAAGACGCCCTGCTCTCGCGAAGAGAGCAGGGCGGGGACTAAAACTCCCTTTGTCCCGTGCGTCCGAGATCCGCAAGGCCCGCCCCTCGAGGCGGACAGATGTGAAAGGTGCTCCTCCCGTCCCCTACCCGCGACCCCAGCGGCGCCGCTTACTCGTAGATGCCCTTGATCTTTCCCCAGGTGTTTTTCTCCGCGGGGACGGTCGGCGCGTTTCCGATCTTGATCTGAAACGCCAGACGCGACTGCGTGGGCGCCGAGCCTGTCCAGGTCAGCACGGCGACACCTGTCAGCGTGAACCCTTGCGAGAGGTCGATTCCGCTCACCGCCAGAATGTCGAGACCGTCCGGGCCGCTCGCCGCAGACAGGTCGCCCACACCCTGGGCGTTGAGAACGAGATCGTACACGCGAACACTCGCGCCCGAATCGACGGCCCGTGTACGGACGAAGAACTCCCTGAACGAAACAGCAGGCGAATAGGCGAGCACCCTCCCGCCGAGAGTAAACGTCGCAACGTTCGTGACCTTGTCGTAGCTCAGCGTGAAAGGCTCGACGACACCGCTCTGCCATGGATACTGCGCCGTGGTCGAGGGGCTCCCGGTGTTATCGCCGAGGTCGAGCTCGAACGTGGCCGCCCCCCCGCGGTCCCCGATCCGCCCCTCCGCGACGATCGCGATGTTCTGGATGTGAGAGAGCATCTCGGCATCGGTCGCCACGTGTCTCGTTACCATGCCCGCCGAAGCGGGAAGAGCTGCGATGACAATCAGAAGCGCTATAACAATAGTTGTCCGCATGTGACCCCTTTGGTTTGGCTCCCCTGGCGCCGTCAGGTACGCTCCGCCCCGGCGCACACGAGTAGACCGCGTCCCGGCACGGCCCGAAGAATCCGTTGATTAATTGTACCACAACGGATCGGCGAGATCAAGGGATCTTCGCATACCGCCGTGGCGTTCGCCATCTGCGGGGTCGCACGCGGGACAACCCGAGGTGACAGGTATGGAGATGGCGGAGAGAGAGGGATTCGAACCCTCGGAGCGCTTTTTGGGCACTCACACGATTTCCAGTCGTGCCGATTCAACCGCTCTCGCATCTCTCCGCCCTGAGAATCGCAGTCGACATCGGGCGGGTTCCGCCGGCAGTTGGGCGAAGCTCTCGCGTCATGCCTCGGGGAGCTCCGCTTCCCTTCGCCGCTGTATACGAAAAAAACTCTGGAGCAGCGCCGCGCACCGCTCGGACTCGACGCCGCCGACCACCGCGATGCGATGCTCCAACCCGCGTTCGTTCGGGATCGCCAGCACGCTCTCGCACGCGCCGGTCTTCGGCTCCCGCGCGCCGAACACCACCTTGGGGACTCTCGCGAGGAGCATCGCTCCAACGCACATCACACACGGCTCGACCGTCACGTAGACAGCGCTCTCCGCGAGAATCCAACGATCGTGCCGTACCGCGGCGTCCCGCATGGCCACGACTTCGGCGTGCTCGAACGGAAGCCCCGTCTTCTCCGTCCGGTTGCGCCCCCGGCCGACAATCTCGCCGCCGCGGACGATCACCGCCCCCACCGGGACCTCGCCCTCGAGGAGCGCTTCCTCGGCTTCCTCGAGCGCCTTCTGCATCCAGTACCGATCGTCTTCCATCGGGAACCCAGGGTATTCGCGGCCGGGGGCCTCGCGCGGTCGTCTCGGGAACCCGTTACCGTCCCGGAATGCTCGACGCAAGCGCCTGCGCCACCTTGACGGCGACTTCTTCGAGCGGCGGGGCTTTGTACAGTCCGCCCGTCGGATCGCTGTAAATCTGACCCGAGCCGCTTCGTCTGATGCTCTTGTCCCTGTCCTCGCTCCTCACGCCTTCAAGGACGTCCTCGTCGGACGCTTCGAACAACACCTTCCCGTCCTTCACGTCGAAAACCGTCACCGTAGCTCCTGCGTACGACGCCGCAACCGCGTTCTCGCGCGCGTCCACCTGGTCTTGCTGCCACACGTCCACCACACCGATGAGCACCCCATCCACCTGGAGCGCGGCACCTATCTTCCTGAGAAACTCGGGGTCCGCCTGGCGTTTCTTGCGCCAGTTGTCGACGAAGCGCTCGGCCTCCTCGCGGAGCCCGCCGCCCTGAAGCACGTACTCGACCGAACTGGGAGACACCCACTTGTAGTCCTCGCGCTTCTCCAGTTCCGTGCGGAAAAGATCGTCGAACGTCTTCGAAGCCAGCTGGTTCGGGTCCGTGGCCGCGTTCACGGCGCTCGAAAATGGAAAAACGGCGATCTTGTCCGAGCCGCCTTCGGAGAACGATGGGTCCACGAAAACCTTCACGGGGTGAGTCTTCTTGCCGCATCCCGCTAACACGCCGACCGCCACGACGAGCATCGCCACCATCACCCAAAGAAGAGCATTCCTCATTTCGAACCGTCCTTTCATCCCGTAACGGTTGACTTTACCGCTCGCGCGCACGAGTGTCAACCGGCCATTTGGCCGCGAAAACGCCCGTGCATCGTTTCTTTGACACGATCGCCGCGAAGGAATACACTCTTTTGCCGATATGATCGACAAACCGTCGCAGATACGCGTGGCCGTGCTCGGAGACGCGCGCCAGGTGCACATTCACCGGTGGAGCGCGTACCTTGCCGACGCCGGCTACGGCGTGCTGACACTGAGCCTCGAGCCCATCGAGGGTGTGGCGGGTCCGCGGCGGCGAATCGCCGTTCCGGAGTTTCTGCCCGATGTACTCCGGTATCCGATGGCTCTGCCCGCCGTTCGCCGCGAGGTGAACCGTTTCGACCCGCACGTCGTGAGCGCTCACTTCGTCCCCAACTACGGACTGATCGCCGCCCTCGCGCGATTCTCTCCCTGGGTGCTGAGCACGTGGGGGAGCGACATCATGGTTCTGCCCGGCAAGAGCGCCTTTCATATGGCGAGAACTCGTTTCGTCGTCCGGCGCGCGACGTTCATCACGTCGGACGCCGAGGTGATGACCAAGCGCCTCGTCGAGCTCGGGGCGTCCCCCGATCGCGTGGTCACCTTCCCGTACGGAGTCGACCGAAAGGTCTTCCACCCGGCAGCCCCCTCTGTGCCGGGAGACGCCCCCCGCGTGATTTGCAATAGAAAGATGGAACCCGTCTACGACGTGGGGACTCTCGTAGCGGCGTTTGCCGAGGTGGCGAGCGTCACCCCCGGCGCACACCTCACGCTCGCCGGCTCGGGATCCGAAAAACGCGCGCTCGAAAACCGGGCGCGTTCCTGCGGAGCGGATCACGCGGTGTCGTTCGTGGGAAACGTCCCGCACCGCGCGGTTCCCGACCTCCTCCGGAACCACGACATCTTCGTGTCGGCCGCGCTCTCGGATACCACATCCGTCTCGCTCCTCGAAGCGATGGCGTGCGGCCTCTTCCCCGTGGTGAGCGACATCCCCGCCAACCGGGAGTGGATAGAGGACGGCTCGAACGGATTCGTCGTTCCCACCGGTGATATTCACGCGCTGGCGCGTGCGATCACCGAGGCCTGGCGAAATAGAGATCTGCGGGAAACGGCCAAGCAAAAAAACGCGGACCTCATCGAGGCCCGCGCCGATTGGTATCGAAACATGTCGGTCGTCGACGATCTCTTCCGCCGTCTCGCCGGTCCACGCATGAGCTGAGCTGCGGGTTCGAGGGTCCTCGAACCCGCAGGCCTGTGAACTACTGCGCCGCTTCGGCTGCGCCCGCCTCTTCCTTCACGAGAAGACGCTGCCAATTCCGATCCACCTCGCGCTGCATTTTCTCGATGTCCGCGTCCTTGAGGTGGCGGAACCGGCCCTGCTGCGCCACGTATTCCTTGACCGGCTTGACCCTTCGGGGTTTGTGGACCACGTAACGCTCGCCGTCGTACACTTCGAGCAGCGGAAACATCAACGTCTCCGTCGCCAGGCGGGCGAGTTCGATCGTCCTTTCCGGAGCGATCTTCCACCCCGGAGGACACGGCGCGAAGATGTGGATGAACCGCGTTCCCTTGATCTGCCGCGCCTTCTGGAACTTGGTGACGATATCCTCCGGGTACGCGATCGACGTCGTCGCGGCGTACGGTATGCGGTGGGCAACGAGGATATCGAGAATGTTTTTCTTCGGGTTCTCTTTTGGGAACTCGGTCGGCGTCGTCGTCGTCCACGCACCGAACGGAGTCGCACCCGAGCGCTGGACTCCCGTGTTCATGTACGCCTCGTTGTCGTAGCACACGTAGATGAAATCCTCGTTCCTCTCGGCAGCGCCGCTAAGCGCCTGCAGCCCGATGTCGAACGTACCCCCGTCACCGGCCCACGCCACGACCTGCGTTTCGGTGTCGCCCCGCATCACGAGCCCGGCTTTGACGCCGGAGGCGGTGCTCCCCGCGGTCTCGAATGCCGTGTGAAAAACGGGTACGCCGATCGACGAGTGAGGGAACGGCCCATCGATGACGGACCAGCAGCACGCGGGCATCACGATGACCGTCTTCGGGCCGAGGCCCTTCAACGCCCAACGCATCGCGTGCGCAGCCCCGCACCCTTGACACCCGAGATGACCCGGGCTCATCAGTTCATCATCTGGCAGATTGCACTGGCTCATGCTTCACCCCTATCCAGTAGACATCCTCGTCCGGCGCGTCCATACGATCGACGTGATCCAGAATCTCGCTCACCGTTTCCGGCGTCACGTCTCGTCCCCCGATTCCCGCGATGAAATCGAAGACCGGTTTGTGGTATCCGGAATTCCACAGCGCCGCCTTGATCTCCTGGGCCCAGATCCCGCCGATGCTGAACCCGATGTTCCTGTCGATGACGGCGATTTTCTTCGCCGGGCGGCAAATCCGCCGCACGTCGTCGACGGGGAACGGTCTGAAGAGCCTCATTTTCACGAGACCCACTTTCTTCCCCCGCTCCCGCCACTCGTCGATCACCACGCGCGATGTGCTCGTGATCGTTCCCGACGTGAAGAGCAGAATCTCGGCTCCCTCGGTTCTGTACTCCTCGATGATTCCGTAGGACCTGCCGTAGAGTTTCTCGAATTCCTTGTCCGCTTTCTTCATGAGATCTATTCCCTGCCGGAGCGCCATATCGATTTCGTACCGGAGCTCGTAGTACGCATCCGGCGCGGTGAGGTTCCCGAAGGAGAGCGGATTTTTGGGATCGAGAAACTGCTTGGGCCTGTAGGGCGGAAGGTACTTACTCGCCTCGTCCGCCTCCATCACGTCGACGATTTCGGATGTGTGCGAGAGGTAGAACGCGTCGAGGATGAGCATCGTCGGGAGCATGAGCTTTTCGCTCACCCAGAACGAGTGGAGCACGGTGTCGAATACCTCCTGATTGCTCTCGCAGTAGACCTGGAGCCATCCGACATCCCGCTGCGAAAGCGTGTCGTTCTGGTCGGTCCAGACATTCCACGGCGGACCGACGGCCCGGTTGACGTTCGCCATGACGATGGGAAGCCTCGCCCCAACTGCCCAGTGAAGCATCTCGTGCATGAGGAGAAGCCCCTGGGAGGACGTCGCCGTGAACGCGCGCGCGCCCGCCGCGCTCGCTCCCACGGCCGCGGCCATCGCCGAATGCTCCGACTCGACCTTGATGAACTTGGCGTCGAGCTCTCCCGAGGCGCACATCTCCGAGAGCAGCTCGACGATCTGGGTTTGCGGCGTGATCGGATAAGCGGCGATGACATCGACATCGGCCGCTTTCGCGCCGTAGGACACTGCGTGGTTGCCTTCGATCACGATTTTCATCAGACATCTTCCCCTTCGGACGAAATGACTCCGCGCGGACACTCATGCTGGCAGATGAGACACCCCTTGCAGTAATCGTAGTTGATCGTGTAGACGCCGTCGCTCCGCGAAATGGCGGCGTCGGGACAGAACATCCAGCAGATGTCGCAGCCGTTGCACACGCCGCAGCTCATGCACCGCCCGATCTCCTCCCGGACTTCGTCGTCGGTGAACCCCTGCTTGACCTCTGCGAACCGATCCCGCATCCGCTCGAGCGGGAGGTGAGACGTGGCCACCTGGTTCGTCGGCGTGAAGTACGCCTCGTTGATGTCGGAGACCGAGATCACTTTCTTCGGCGGCTCGATCTCGACGGTCGCCCCGGTGAGCCTTGCGTGAACGTACTTGGCGGCCTTCCTCCCCCGGGCGATCGCCTCGATCACCGTCGCGGCACCCGTGACGACGTCGCCTCCGGCGAAGATCCGGTCGTTCGAGGTGTGACCTATGTCGTCCGTGACGATCAGCTCGTTCGTGGTCTTGACCATCTTCTCGAACGCCTTGGCGTTCGATATCTCCCCCGCCGCCACGAGGAGCGAATCTCCCATGATTTCGTACTCCGAACCCGCTATCGGAACAGGCCGTTTTCTCCCGCTCGCGTCGGGTTCGCCGAGCTTCATCCTCTGGACTCGAATGCCCTTGAACTTGCCCTTCTCGACGAGAATCGCCACCGGCGCCGCGAGAAGCGTGAGCTTCGCCCCTTCGGCAACGGCCTCTTCGACCTCGTCCTTGATAGCCGGCATCTCGTCCCGCGTCCGGCGGTAGACCACCTCGACCTCGGCGCCGAGGCGGATGGCGCTTCGCGCCACGTCCATCGCCGTGTTGCCGCCGCCGATGACGAGCGCGCGTTTTCCGATGCTGACCGGTGAGTGCGCGTTGATGCTCTTGAGGAACGCGAGCCCGGCCATCACGCCGCCCGCGTCCTCCCCTTCGAGGCCGAGCCGCCGGCTCTTCTGCAGTCCGATGGCGAGAAAGCTCGCCGTGTAGCGGCCGATCTCGTCGACGGGCACCGTCTCGCCGACATCGTGTCCCGTCTTCGCCTCGATGCCGAGCTTGAGGATGCGGCCGATCTCCTTGTCGAGGATATCCTTCGGAAGGCGGTACTCGGGGATGCCGTATCGCAGCACGCCGCCGAGCGCCTTCTTCGCCTCGAAGAGCGTTACCGAATACCCCTTCTTTGCCATGTAGTACGCGAAGCTCAGTCCCCCGGGACCCGCACCCACAACCGCTATCTTCGCGTCACGGGGCGCTTCTTTTCCGGGCTTCTCCGTCACGCCGTTGTCGAGCGCCCAGTCCCCGAGGAACCTCTCGATCGCCGGAATGTTGAGGGGCTCCTCGATCCCTCCGCGCGCACATTTCTCCGTGCACGGATGAAAGCACACACGGCCGCACACCGACGGCAGGGGGTTTTTCTCCCAGAGAAGCCGGACCGCCTCCTCGTACTTTTTCTGCTGCATCAATCTGATGTAGCCCTGGATGTTCGTACCCGCCGGACAGCCCGCGATACACGGCGAGATCTTCGGATCGTAGAGCGGCTTGACATTGCGCCAGCTCCCCGTCTTGTTCCAACTCATGTCGCTTTCCGAGATCGCCGCAATGGGCATTTCCTCGACGCCCTGGAAGATCCTTTTCTTTTCGCTCTTCTTTTTCATGATCCCTCTTCTGAATCGTACCTACCGCGCCTGCAGTTCGGGGATGTACATCACTGTTTCGTCGTACGCATCGGTGGCCGCTTTCTGATTGTCCTCCGGGTTGATCGGCACGGAAGCGGCGATGGCTTTCAACACCGATTCGACCTTCACCAGGCCGGTGCACCGCGCGAAGGCGCCGAGAATCGCCGTGTTCACGATCGGAGTCGAGCGGCTGCCCAGGTGATGACGGTTCGCAATGACGTTCGCGTCGACTGAAGCCACCTTGTACTTCTTCGCGTAGCCGAAACTGTCGGGAGGCCTCGATGTATTGAGGAGAATCCAGCCCGCGTTTCTGAATCCTTCGGTGATGTCAACGGTCTCGGTGAGCGTCTGATCGAGGACGATGAGATGATCGGGGTTGTACACGTTGCAGCGAAGCCTCACGGGCGCGTTGTCGATCCGTATGAACGCGGCCACTGGAGCGCCTCGCCGCTCGACGCCGAAGGCCGGAAACGCCTGTACGAAATGTCCCTCCTGGAAAAAAGCCTTAGCCAACACCTTCGACGCAATCACGGCACCCTGTCCGCCCCTCCCGTGAATTCGAATCTCGAGCACGGTTTCGACCTCCGAATCTCCTGAAGGACGCACCCCCGGCCGCTGAGCGCCGAAACAACCCCCCATCCCGCAGACGACGGCCCGCGTACCGGTTGCTGTCACTCAAGGTATGATAACGCGTTCTCTGACGGGTTTCACCCCAAAAAGGATGTTGATCGTGACTTTCGTCAAGTTCTCCGTGGGCTTCTAGTGCGTCTTATGCGGCCTATTGTCAATGAATGACTTACACCCGCACCCCTGGCCCCCCATCGGGGTCACCCCTCCAACCCTCGCCCCCACACAGACGATAGCGACCCAGAACCCCGTCCGTACCCGGCCGTACATGGGTTGTACGCCGCCGGGTCGTTGCATGATACCGGCAGTCCCCGGCCCCTGTCAAGCCCGTCCCGGTGATACAGAAACGGCCTCGGCCCGGCTGGCCGATCGCGCGGAGAACACCGAGCGAACCTCGCCCTTGACCCCGGGGCGCGAACAGTCGTAAAGTGGAACATCTCACCGTTCCCGAACGGTGACATATGTGTGCGATCGACCTGAAAAGGAGTGCTTAAAGATGGCTCATGTCGTAACGGAGAATTGCCATAAGTGTCGGTTCACGGACTGCGTCGTTGTGTGTCCCGTCGATTGCTTCCATGCGGATGCGGAGATGGTCTACATCGATCCGGACGAGTGCATCGACTGCGGTGCGTGTGTTCCTGAGTGCCCGGTGGCGGCGATCTTCCCCCAGGACGAAGTCGCCGAGGATCAGAAGAAATGGATCGCGATCAACGCCGAAAAGGCGCCAGGACTTCCGGTGATCAACGAAAAGCAGGATCCGTATCCCGGTGCCGAGGAGCGCAAGAAACAGCTCGGTCTCTAGCCGATCGGTACGGGCGCATACGCCTGAGCGAAAAAGGAAGAAGCCGGGGCAGCAATGCCCCGGCTTTTCATGTGTGCTCCAACGGTCCTGAACGTTCCGCGAGACGGCTTCGGCGCGCCCGGTCAGCGGACGTGCGCCGCGACCGTTTTTTCGCCCGCACGAACGGCGATGTCGAGGCGGTTTTGCGGAGGCGGGAGCGGACAGGTGGCAAACTCGGTGAACGCGCACGGCGGGTTGTACGCTTTGTTGAAGTCGAGGATCACCTTTCCGTCTTTCCCCGGAAAAGCGACATCGAGGAAGCGTCCGCCGCCGTACGTTTCTTTTCCATTGGTGACATCCCCGAACACCACGAAGAGTTCGTCCGCTCCGGGATCCGCGATCGGGTCGAGCCGCCACGTCTTGCCGTCCATTTCGAAGACAAGCGTGCCGGGTGACGGTTCGTGCGTCACATCGCCGACCACGTTGGTGATCTCGACCGTTTTCGGCGGGTTGTTCGGCACGAGAGTCCCCTCGACGCGCCGACGCGGATCGATCGCGTAGCTCTCTATTCCCTTGAACTCGCGAAGGCGCTCGCTGTCACCGTCCTTCACGCGTACGCCCAAACGCCCGCCGCGTTCGATCACGAACCACGTGAGAGTGCCGTGCGTGAGCACCGTCGGCTCGAAATCCCCCTCCTGGTCGTGGTGAAGCACGAGCGATGTCACCGGCGAGCCATTGTGGAGAACCTCCGCGTCCGGGGCGGCCTTCAATGTGATCTCACCGCCGGCAACGGTGATCGTCCCCATGTACGCCGGCGCTTTCCCCAGCGGAAACACGACGGTGTTCGTCGTGTCGGAGCCGAAGGTGTTGTCGCCTTCCTTGAGCCAGTGGAGGCCGACGAGCGAGAGCCACCCCGTCGGGTTCTTGAGCCTTTCGATGCGCTGCGTCCGCCACGCGGCAATCTCCTGCACGTAGGCGGCCGACGGTTCCTCGCCGCGGCGAGTTCCGCAGCCCGCGAGAAGCGCGGCGACCCCAAAAACAAAGCCGGCGACCCAAGCCGTTCCGTATCGATTTCTCTTCATCGTAAGCTTCCTCTCCCCGCTGGACAAAGCACCAGCGGATCCTGGCGACCGCGCGTCCCGGGATTCTACATTTCTCCGCAGCCGATGTCCATAGAACCGCTGCCCGCCCCCCGGCGACATGCGCCGTCGTCCCCTCCGGAACATCGAATCCCGCGGGGCCGGCGGCAGCGGCGCCCCTGGACACGGGCCGAGCGAGGCGGTATCTTGAATGACGTGCGGCGTCGAGCCGTCGGGCGAATCCCGCGGCACTGCGAGGACCGATCGACACTCCGTGAACCGGAGGAGACGCGTCAATGGATCCATTCGAAAGGCGACCCGTTCTGCTCGAGCCGCTCCGGGCCCCCAGGCCGCTCCGGGCGCGCGCGACGCACGCGGCGTCGAAGCGGCGCCTCGGCCTCTCGGCCGCCGCCGCGGCGTGTTTCTTCGTTCTCTCTCTTGGACACCTGGTTCACACCGGATGTTCCAGAAAAGATACCGCGGCGCCCGGCACACGGCCTCCCATCATCCTCTTCGCCATCGACGGGCTCGAGTGGCGCCTGCTCAAACCCCTCCTCGAGAAGGGCGAGCTCCCCGTCATGGAGGGACTGATGAAGAAGGGAACCTACGGGTACCTCAAGTCGCTCCAGCCGACGTTCTCTCCCGTCATCTGGACATCGATCGCCACGGGCAAAGCGCCTTCCAAGCACGGGATTCTCGACTTCGTGTACGAGAGTTCCGTCAAGGGGAAAAAGCAGTACAGAACGTACACGAGCGGTCATCGCAAGACAAAAGCCTTCTGGAACATCTTCAGCGACTACGGCCTCGTCGTGGATTGCATCGGGTGGTGGACAACGTATCCCGCAGAGCCGATAAACGGAGTCATGGTGAGCCAGACCAACACGACGGGGAGACTGCGAAACCCCGAAGAGGCGCTGTGGAAGGGGACGCTACTCAAAGGAGTCGACGGTCAGGTCTACCCTCCCGAGCGCCAGAATCGCGTGATGGCGGTTCTCGATGAAGTCGACGGAGATCTCGACCGGATAACGGAAGGGATATTCGGACGCATCCCGAACCCGACGGACGAGTTCAGCCGGACGATGTGGGATCAGACACTCTGGGCGTTCCGTGCCGATGCGACTTACGTGAGAGTGGCGCATGACATTCTCGAGGAGGGCCAGCCGTTCGATCTTTTCGCCCTCTACATCGACGGCACCGATGTCGCCGCGCACCGGTTCTGGCAGTACGCTCACCCCGAGCAGTTCACTCACCCCCCGGACGCCAAACAGATCGAGAATTTCGGACACGTCATCGACGACGAGTACAAATACGCAGATCGCGTGATCGGGCAGATGCTCGCGCTCGCCCCTCCAGACGCCGGAGTGCTCATCATATCGGACCACGGAATGCGCGCGATAAATAGGGACACCGTGTTTCGTACGGACAACCCGGCTCTCGAGACGATGTCGGCGCACCATCTCGACGCGCCCCCCGGGGTGATCATCGCAGCCGGCGGTCCGTTCCGATCCGCACCCGCACCCGCCGGTTCCGCCACGGCGATCGATCTCGAGGCTCTCATGCCGGTGGGAAGCGTTCTCGACATTCTCCCCACGATACTCGCCGCGAAGGGCATCCCCATCGGAAAGGACATGGACGGCTCTCCGATTCGCTCGATCATCGATTTCGAGAAACTTGGCGGAAACGAGATCCGCTACATCCCGACACACGACACGAAGGAGTGGCTCGCCGCACAACCGGAGCGAATCCGTGAAGCGACGGACGACAGCGAGCGGCTCGAACAGTTGAGGTCGCTGGGGTACATCAGGTAGGACGCCAGGAGAGAGTATAGATCTATCGAGTAGAAAATTCGTGCGGCCGCAGACGCTCCGGCGACTCGCCGGGAACCCGAGGCGGGCACGGCGTTTCGCCGTTCCAGCCCTCGGCGCTGCCGCGGCGATCGTTCTTGCCCTTGGTCTCTCGATTCACACCGGATGTTCGAGGAGCAAGGAGGCCGCGCGCAAATCCGGCGCACCGATCTTTCTCTTCGCGATCGACGGCCTCGACTGGCGCGTGATGAAGCCGCTCATCGAGCGCGGTGAGCTCCCCGCCATCGAGGGATTGATGCGAAGAGGCTCCTACGGATACCTCTTGTCGATGCAGCCGTGGTATTCCGCTGTCATCTGGACATCCGTCGCCACGGGCAAAGCCCCCGCCAAACACGGCATCTTCAACTTCGTGTACGAGGACTCGCCCGAGGGCGAGCGAGGCGACGTTTCGATCCACGCCATGCGCGAGACGGCAGGTTCCGAAACGAAACGGTACAGGTCGTACACGAGCGGTCACCGCAAGACGAAGGCATTCTGGAACATCCTCGGCGACTACGGACTCTCCGTGGATTGCGTCGGCTGGTGGATAACGTACCCGGCGGAACCGATCAACGGCATCATGGTCAGCCAGACCAACACGACGGAGACGCTGCGAAACCCGCAAGCCGCGCTCTTCAAGGGCACTCTGCTCAGGGGAGTCGAAGATCAGGTTTACCCGCCCGACCTGCAGAATCGCATGATGGGACTCCTCGACGAGGTCGACAACAATCTCGACCAGATCAGCGAAGAGATTTTTGGGAAGCGCCCCCACCCGGCCGATGACTTCGGCCAGCAAAAATGGGATCAGACGGAGTGGGCGTTCCGCGCCGACGCAACGTACGCCCGGATCGCCCGCGATATTCTCGAATCCCGCCAGCCGTTCGATCTCTTCGCGATCTACCTGAGCTCGACCGATGTGGCCGCCCATCGCTTCTGGCGCTACGCTCACCCTGAGGAGTACACCTATCCGCCCGATGCGGCGCAGATCGAGAACTTCGGCCGCGTCATCGACAACGCGTACAAGTACGCGGATCGCGTGATCGGAGAGATGCTCGCCCTCGCGCCCCCCGACGCCGGCGTGATCATCGTGTCGGACCACGGCATGCACGCCGTCAACAAGGACCATGTCTTCCGCAAGGACGACCCACCCTCCGAATCCCTCTCCGCGCACCACCAGGATGCGCCCCCCGGAGTGATCATCGCCGCCGGCGGCCCGTTCAAGTCCCAATCGACGTCTGCTCGTTCCGCGCCAGCGTTCGATTTCGAAGCTCTAACTCCATTGGGGAGCGTCGTCGACGTGCTCCCCACGATACTCGCGGTGGAAGGAATTCCCGTTGGGAAGGACATGGACGGCTCTCCGATGCGCTCCGTCATCGATTTCGAGAAGCTCGGTTCGAAGGAGATCCGCTACATTCCGACGCACGACACGCAGGAATGGCTCGCCGCGCAGCCGAAGCGAATCCGCGAAGCGGTGGACGACAGCGAGCGACTCGAACAGCTACGGGCTCTCGGGTATATCAGGTGAGTGTCGGAGCGCAGGGCTCGCAACTACTCTCCATCGCTCGACACTGCCTACGTTCCCGTCAGGTGAACGACAACGATTCTCACCGCGATCGCGATGAGAATCACACCCCCGGCGCACTCGGCGATCCGGCCGAGCCGCGAATGGAGCTTGCCGCCGAGAAGGATCCCGATCCACGACATCCCCGCAGCCACCAGCCCGATCACGATGCTCGGAGTCCAGATGTTAACCTGCAGCATTGCCAGGCTCAA
>CAZYCB010000405.1:0-1933 GCA_964645735.1 uncultured bacterium
CGACCGGGCTCGTAGTGTCCGAAAATAGAATTGATGTCTCCCATCTCACGCCGCCTGCCGATAGTAGTACTTGAGCAACCCGCCCAGTCGTTCCTTGACCTCGACATTCCCCTCCCTTTGAGGCGCTGCCCCGCTGATCATCTCGTTTCCGATGCCCTGATGACTACGCTCCTCGTGATAGTGAGACGCGTACTCGGCAATGGCTCGGACGAGCGACTCTCGCCCCAGGAAGATCATCTGATCGAGACACTCGGACTTGATCGATCTCACGAACCGTTCTGCATACGCATTCATGTTCGGCGCCTGGTACGCCGTGAGCAGAATCTCGACGCCGGAATCCCGGATAATCAACTTGAACCGCGGCGAGAAGATCGCGTCTCGATCGATGATGAAAAAACGCTTGCCGGTCAGAAAACCCTCCTCACAGTCCGTCAGATTCCGGGCCATCTGTTCCATCCACGCCGAAGTCGGGCTCTCCGTCGTCCCGGCGATGTGAACCCGTCGGGTGGCAATGTCTATGACGAATAACGTGAAGTGCCTCACCAATCCCCGAATCGTCCACACCTCCGTCGTGAAGAAATCGGCGGCCGCGATCAAATGCGCGTGCGAACGTACAAACGTTCTCCAGCTCATAGGTCGCTCAGGCGAGGGCTTGATCCCGTGCTCCTTAAGCACCTTGGCGATCGTGCTACGAGCCACGCAATGGTCCAAGTGCTTCAGCGCACCCTGGATCCGTGCGTAGCCCCAGCTCGGGTTCTCCTCGGCCGTCTTGACAATCAACCCCCGGAGCTCCTTCATCACACCGGGACGACCCACTCGCTTTCGAGGATACGTCCACTTGGCGGCGATGAGCTTGCGGTGCCATGCGAGGATCGTCTCAGGCGTGACGATGGTGCCTATCTGGCGCAACACCTTTCGGCCCAGAGGCTTGCCTTTCGCCGCCAATCGACGGCGTTGGTCGTCGGTGAAACGAAGGCGTCTCCCGCCCGACTCGAGCTGCTCCTTCAGGACGCGGTTCTCTTCGATCAGGTACGAAATCACGTGTGCCTGGCGACGGCCAACCCAGCCAGCGAACGTAGCTAGGAGAAGCTGAAAATGGATGCTGTCAATCATGCAGCGAGCTTATCAGAGGTTCGGCAATTGGTTGCGCTGAAGCGCGATCGAGTTTTCGGACACTACGCGGTCGTTTCCCTCAACCGGTCGAAGTCGGCGCTCCGATCGTTCTTCAGGTTTCTGACGGACGCGGGGCATCTCAGGCAAAACCCAGCCAGGCTCGTCCGCTCTGCGCCTTGCTACCAGAAGCCGCCGTCATGTCTCAGCCCCGAAGAAGCGCAACGGCTCCTAGCCGCGATGCGGAAAGACAGGACACCAATCGCTCAACGCGATCACCTGATGTTCGCACTCATGCTTGGAACCGGCATTCGCCTCGGCTCGCTGGTCGGCCTCAGCGTCGGCGACGTAGACCTCGGGTCGGGGACAATTCGAATAAATGGAAAGGGCAATGTGGAGCAGCTCGTGTTCCTGAACGGAGAGCTGAAACGGTTGCTGAAGAAACACATCGGCAGGCGCGATACCGTTGATCCCTTCTTTCTCTCGCTACATGGGGACAGGATTGGAAGTCGGCAGGTTCAACTTCGGCTGGAATGCTGGCTGCGAGAAGCTGGCATCACCCGTCACTGCACCGTCCACACCCTGCGCCACACGTTTGCGTCGAGACTCTACGAAAACACCGGCGATTTGCGACTCGTGCAACGGGCGCTGGGGCACCGCCATATCACCACCACGGAAGTTTACACCACGGTCACTAACCGGGCGATTGCGCGGGCCGTCCGACGGTTACACCATCCCGTCTGACCGCGCGACTCTTACAGATGCACCTGCGGGGCGGTTCAGCGGCGGCTGAATGCCGTCCGCTGCAACCGGTTGTAGGGAA
>CAZYCB010000406.1:0-2351 GCA_964645735.1 uncultured bacterium
GAAATGCGCCTCGGCGCTGTGAGGGTTGTACTGGACCGCCTTGCGGAAGAGCTGCAAGGCCATCTCCCCGTTACCCTTGAGATCGAGAAGATAGCCGAGATTCGAATACGCCTTCGCGTGCGCTTTGTCGAGCGAGATCGCTTTGCGATAGCATCGCTCCGCCTCGTCGTACCGCTTGAGATGCGCGAGCGTCACGCCGTAACGGTAGTAGGCTTCGGCGCTGTTCGGTTCGAGCGCGAGCGCCTTGCGGTGCTCTTCCAACGCCGCTTCGGTGTCTCCCTGCTGCTGGTACACGCGTCCCAGGAAGTAGTGGGGCAGCGCCCGCTTCGGCTGGAACGCGGCGAGCTTGCTGTAGCAAGCCGCCGCATCCTCGAATATCCTCGCGTCGGAAAAGAACTTCGCGACGGCCTCGAGGATCACGGGAGACATGTCGGGGTGCTTGACGAGCGTTCGGCAGCGGTCGAGGGCCTCCTCGACCTCGCCCATTTTCGCGAGCAATTCGACGAGTTCGTAGGCGGCGAACTGATCATCCGGGTTCGTATCGACCCGGCGGCGCAGCTGGTTCAGCTGTTTGATGTCTTTCTTCGAAAACTCCTGATTTTCCAATGAAGTAGCTCCCCTGGTGAAAATGTGTTCTCCAGGGAACCTAGTACAGCGGCAAAAAACCTGTCAAGCGATTTTGACGCTCAAGGGCGCGGATGACGAAGGGATGCGCCGGGAGGAATCGCGTGCGGCCGGGCGAGGCGCGGACGCGACGCTTCCGACGTCTCAGGAGAGTTAGTCGTCGTCGACGACCCTCACGTCGAGGCGGAGTTTCACGGGAATCGTCTTGCGGACCTGGGACCTCGTGAGCACAACGGGAACCGTGATGACGCACTCGTCCTCTGCCGGCGGAGTCGGTTCCTCGAGCGTCACCGTTCCCGTGTTCGATCCGGGCTTCGGGAGTTCCTCCGCTTCGTGCGCCGTCTGCTCCTCCGAACGGAGCGGATCTGTGAGGAACAATCCTTTCGACGGCCCTCGGTCGGCATGGTCGGCATCGTTGCCGTTGGTCTGCTCGAGATCGATGACTCTGCCGGAACTCTCGTCGAGCTGCGGCGTCTCGAGCGACACGAAGCGGAATGCACGGTCGTCCGGCTCCGCTTCGTTCTCGCGGGATTGCGGCTCTTCGCTGCGAGGCGGCGCCGCCTGGCGCCTGCCTGCGCCGCCCGAACCGGGGCGTTCGGAAACTTCTCGGGACGGCGTTCGCGAACCTGCCGTCACGCTCGCTCCCTTATCCGAGCCGACTTCGCGAAGACCCATGTCGATCACCTGCGATACCGACTCGTCTCCCGCGGCCCGCGGCGCCACACGCCCCGCAGCCGCGACCGCTGGCTGCAGCGTACGCGCCGCCGCGTCGGGCGCGGCGAGACGTTCGGACATTTTCGTGTAGAGAAGCCGTGCGATCGTCTGAAACGTCTCGTAGACGCCGACGCCCTGCGTGGCGATCGCGTCGAAGCTCGGCACGCCCAGGAGGTTGAGTTCGCCGTCCAGAGTATCGACCGGAGCTGCCTCGGGCAGATCCCTCTTGTTGTACTGGATCACCCAGGGCATCGTGTCGAGAGTGAGCGAAAGCTCGTTGAGGTTCTCCTCGAGGTTTCGCAGGCTTTCGATGTTTTCCGCGAGCTTGGAAGCCGCGGAGTCCGCGACGAACACGACGGCGTCCGCCCCTTTGAGTACGAGCTTGCGCGTCGCGTTGTAGTACACCTGCCCTGGGACGGTGTAGAGAAGCATCCGTGTTCTGTACCCGTTGATGTCGCCGAGCTCCAGGGGCAAGAAGTCGAAGAAGAGCGTCCGGTCCGTTCTCGTTTTCATCGACACCATCTTGCCCTTGGAGTTCGACGGCATCCGTTCGTATATCTGTTCGAGATTCGTCGTCTTCCCGCTCAGCGCGGGCCCGTAGTACACGACCTTCGCGTTGATCTCGAGACCCTTCGTGTTGAAGACGACCATCTTCGTACCTTTCGAAACGCGAACCTTCCCGATCGAACACCGTATGAGCCACCATGGGTGGGGCGGCCCCAGCGCGAGCCCGTTCCAAAAGGGCGGAGCAGCAGCCGTTGGAAATCGCGCGGGCGCAAGGGCGCCGGACGTCCTCGCGCAAGGAGCGTGCCAAGGGGGTCTTTTTGCCCCCGACCGAAAAACTCCTTAACTCCTTCCCCGTGAATCGAATAGAATACCGGAGGCGTGCCGACGGCGGTCACCCCCGGGGATGCGCGTGCATTCTGCTGTTCCATGTGCAAATTAATTGGCCGGGGGGCGCCGCGGGAAACTGATAACACGTGCGCTCTAGGATCGTTTCGAGCCCTGCGCTC
>CAZYCB010000407.1:0-7996 GCA_964645735.1 uncultured bacterium
GGCATCATCGTTGCGGACACGAAATTCGAGTTCGGGGAACTCGACGGGGAGATCATCCTCATCGACGAACTTCTCTCTCCCGATTCGTCGCGGTTCTGGCCGCTGGATTCGTACGCCGGCGGCGGTCCGCAGGCGAGCTTCGACAAGCAGTACCTGAGAGACTACCTCGACGATGTCGGATGGGATCACACCCCCCCGGCGCCGCCCCTTCCGGGGGATGTGGTGACGAAGACCGCGGAGCGTTACTGCGAGGCGTCCCAGAGACTCTTTCCTCACATCGAACTGGAGAAGTACCTGTGACCGACACGTTGAATACAGCGATCATTAGCGTCACCGACAAGACCGGTCTCCTGCCTCTCGCGCGAGCGTTGAAGAAAAGGGGGGTGCGAATCCTCTCCTCGTCGGGAACGAAAAGATTCCTCGAGGAAGCCGGGATCGATGCGGTGGAGATCGCCGCCTACACGGAGAGCGCGGAGCTCCTCGACGGGCGCGTCAAGACGCTGCATCCGAAGATACATGCTGGAATCCTCGCCGATCGGGACAATCCGGCGCACGTCGCCGAGCTCGACGAGCGGGGCGTGTATCCGATCGATCTCGTCGTCGTGAACCTCTATCCTTTCAGGGAAAAGTACGCCGCCGGTGATTTGTCGGAACGAGAACTCTGCGAGTTCATCGACATCGGCGGAATCACGCTGATACGCGCCGCCGCGAAGAACTTCCATCACGTGTGCATCGTGACGAGTCCGGCACAGTACGACGAGGTCATCGCGCACGTCGAAGCGGCGGGAAGCGTTCCCTTGGACGTGAGGAGAAGGCTAGCGGGCGAGGCGTTTTCTCTCACGTGCTCGTACGACGCCGCGATCGAAAACTCCTTCGGGTCGGGGATTCCCCGCGAAGGGCTGCCTGAACGCCTGAACATGTCGCTGGAGAAGGTGGGTCTCCTTCGCTACGGCGAGAACCCGCACCAGACGGGAGCGCTCTACAGAACGCTCGAAGATTCGCCCCTCGTCTCCTTCGAACTCCACCAGGGCAAGGAACTGTCGTACAACAACTATCTCGACGTGGTGGGAGCCCTTTCGATCTCGAGGGATATGGGGAGGGGAAGCGTGACGATCGTGAAGCACACGAACCCCTGCGGCGTGGGCTGGTGCGGAGAGGAACTGCGATCGTTCCGGCGGGCGCTTTCCACGGATCGCGTGAGCGCCTTCGGTGGTATCGTAGCGGTGAACGGCGCGGTGGGGAGAGAGCTCGCGGAAGAGTTCAATCAGCTCTTTCTCGAAGTGATCCTCGCACGGGCGTACGAGGGTGGAGTGCTCGACGCTCTCAAGAAAAAGAAGAACGTCCGCGTGCTCACGGTGCCGGAGAGGTTTTGGGAGGCGGGCAAGAGAGGGTACGCGGGGATCTTCGTCGAGAACGCCTGCCTTCTCCAGACGGCGGACTCGGGTTTCCCGGAGCTCGATTCGACGAAAGTAGTGACGAAGCGCGCGCCGACGGCGGCGGAGCTCGAGGCGTGCCGGATGGGATGGAAGGTTGCCAAACACGTCAAGTCGAACGCGATCGTGATCGCCGACGGGGAAGGAACCGTCGGCATCGGAGCGGGCCAGATGAGCCGCGTGGACGCCTCGCAGATCGCGACGCGCAAGGCCTTCGACGCGGGGTTCTCGCTCCTCGGCAAAGTCGCCGCGTCGGACGCGTACTTCCCGTTCGCTGACGGGGTCACGACGCTCGCAAAGGCCGGAATCACCGCGATCGTTCAACCGGGCGGTTCGATCCGTGACCAGGAGACCATCGAAGCTGCCGACGCGGCGAACGTGGCCATGATGTTCACGGGCCGGCGTCACTTTCGACACGTGTAGAACCCACAAAAACGCAGCCACCGAGGGGCCGGACGATGGCCAAACACGGAGTCGCCATACTGGACTACGGGTCCCAGTACACGCAGCTCATCGCGCGGCGTATACGATCGATGAGGGTGTACTCGGAGATATTGCCCCCGACGGCATCGTTCGCCGATGTCATGGGATGGGGCCCGTTGGGGGTCGTCCTGTCGGGCGGGCCTTCGAGCGTTTTCGGGAAGAACGCACCGAGACTCCCCGAATGGTTCGACCGGTGCAGCGTTCCCGTTCTCGGAATCTGCTACGGAATGCAGCTCCTCGCCCACAATGCAGACCTCCCTGTGCAGTCGTCAGAAGTCGGCGAGTACGGTCACACCGTCGTCACGCTGAAGAAAAGCTCGCCTCTTTTCGCCGGTGTCCCTCGTGAGATCAAGGCGTGGATGAGCCACGGAGACAAGGTTCTCGATGCGGCAGGCCGGTTCGAAGTGATCGGTTCGTCGCAAGACTGCAAGGTCGCCGCCTTCGCCGACGTGTCGGCGGGGAGGTACGCCGTTCAGTTTCACCCCGAAGTTCGTCACACCGACTACGGAGACAAGATTCTCGAGAACTTTCTTTTCAGAATCTGCGGGTGCCGCGCGGACTGGCTACCCGGGAACATCATCGAGGAGAAAGTCGAGGACATAAGAAGGCTCGTCGGCGATGGACGAATCATCTGCGCAGTGAGCGGGGGCGTGGACAGTACGGTGACGGCATGTCTCATGGATCGGGCGGTGGGGGAGAAGCTCGTCTGCGTTTTCGTGGACAACGGACTGCTGCGAGAGGACGAAGCGGCGTACGTGGTCGATCTGTTGACGAGGCAGCTCAGCTCTCCGCTCGTCTTTGTCGACGCGACGCAGCGTTTTCTCGACGCGCTGCGGGGCGTGACCGAGCCGGAGGAAAAGCGCGTTCGTATCGGGAACCTTTTCATCGATGTCTTCGAGGACGTGAGCCGCGAGAAGGGTCCGTTCGAATTCCTCGCCCAAGGGACGCTCTATCCGGACCGCATCGAAAGCGTTTCGACGGTGGGTCCTTCGGCGACCATCAAGTCCCACCACAACGTCGGGGGGCTCCCCGATAAGCTGAACTTCAAGCTCGTCGAACCGCTCGCCCTGCTCTTCAAGGACGAAGTCCGGGAAATCGGCGCAGCGCTGGGGCTGCCGCGGGAGCAGCTCGCGCGTCATCCCTTTCCGGGCCCCGGTCTCGCCGTCCGTTTGTTGGGCGAAGTCACCGCGGAGAAGCTGGCAATCCTCCGTCAGGCGGACAAGGTTTTTATCGACGGACTCAAGAGGTGGAACCTTTACGACGAGGTATGGCAGGCCGGTGCGATCCTCCTGCCGGTGCGGAGCGTGGGGGTCATGGGGGACGCACGAACGTACGAGTATGTCGCCGTGCTTCGCGCTGTAACCAGCACCGACGGAATGACGGCGGACTGGGCGAAGCTGGACAGCGCCTTCTTGCAGGAGATTTCCAACCGCATCATCAACTCGGTGAGCGGAATCAATCGCGTCGTTTACGACATTAGCTCGAAGCCTCCGAGCACGATCGAATGGGAATAGACAAGCGGGGACAGCGTCTCGACGCGAGTTCATCGGTGGGCGAGGTGCGCTCGCCGTCAACTCGCCAACGCGAGAGATTCCGCGGCACGAGTCGTCCGCTGGTCGCTTTTCTGCTCGTGTTGTCGCTTTTCGCGCCCCCCGTGGGACGAACTCGGGCGGAGCCGCCGGTTGCGGCGCTCATCGGCCCTTCCCAGGAGAGCCTTCGCGGCGAGCCGGTCGATCTCGGGGATCCATGGGATCGGGCGCGTCTTCTGGCGCTCTTCGGCGAAGACGCCCGAGCGTATAACGTGCTGCGCGCAGGTTCGACGACGGGAAGCCTCGGTCCGCGCGCCGAGCCATTCGAGGCGCGGCTCCTCGCGCAGATGGGCATGTACGATCTAGCGGATAGCCTGCTCTCGCTGCGAACCCACATTTCATCTCCCCGTGAGTACTACCTTCACTGGCTGCAGCGCGCCCGGCTCTGCGCGCTCTCCGGCAGTTACGAAAGGGCGCTGGATTTCATCGGGCGTCTCGATGGACTCCGCGACCCCGTGTTCGAGCCGTACAGGGACCTGGTCGCCGTCGAGGTTCTCCTTCACATGCAGCATCCGCTCGAGGTGTGTGAACGGGCGGCGCGCCGCCTCGCGGAAGGAGTCCCATTGTCGCTGAGGGGCGACTTCGAACGGCGGCTCCTGGACGCGTATGTGGAGAGCGGTCGGTTGACGGAGGCTTTGGCGTTCATCGAGACCGTGAAGCAACAGCCCGGGGAGCGGCCGCGGGGCGCGGCGATCGTCGCGCGGGAAACGGATGTGCGCTTTGCGCTGGGCGATACAAGCGGAGCCGTTCGAGCGGCCTTCGAGCTGGCGAAGAAGGGGCGAGCGGCGGAAGCCGTGGATGCTGTCGAGGCCGTGATCGAGCGTGTCCCCGCCGCGAAGCTCACGGACGATACGATTCTGGAGTTCGCGGCCGTTCTTCTCACGAAGCGCAGCGGCGCCGCGGAAGCGGAGAGGCTGACCGCCGATCTCCGGGGTCGATCGATGGAACGTGCGCAGGACGACAGACGGCGACTGCTCGCGGCTGAGATTCTCTACGCGAAAGGTCTATACGACGCGGCGGAGCGTGAACTCGCAGCTCCCCTCAGCGAGCCGCCTCTCGAGCGCAACGCCAAGCTGCTCCGCGCTCGCGTCTACCGCGCCGGGGGCGATCCCGGGCGTTCCGCTGACGCCTATGAGAAATTCGCGGCGGCGTTTCCGTACGATGCGAAAGCGCCGGAGGCTCTCTATGTGGCGTACGGTTTGCGGCGTGATCTGGGGAGCGTCCCTAAGGCTTCTGAGCTTCTCAGACGAATCGTCGAGACGTATCCCAACCACAAGTACGCACGGTGGGCAACGGTGAGGATCGCCGTGGACGATGCCGAGAAGAAGGCGTACGCGCGGGCCGCGCGAGTGCTCGAGCAGGCGCTCGACCGGTCGGGGCGTGACGACCCGGGACTCTTGTACTACCTGGCCGACGTGTACGGACGGATGGGCAGGCAGGAGAGGAAAGCGAAGGTCCTCGACGAGATCGCCGCGTTGAACCCCGCCTCGTTTTTCCTCGATCCTCGCATCGATGCCTCGTTCGCGCTTCCGGTGCTGTCGGACGGGACCGCCCCAGCGGGAGACAGAGAGACATTCCTCGGGTTTCTCGAGAGGGTTCACAGGGAAAGGGAGGGCGCCCAGGACCGTATACGGAGCGTCCTCGAACCATGGGTGAATCCTTCGGAGCCCGGCGAGGTGGCGGCGTATCTCGTCAGGGGGCGGGCGTTCCTGCACATGGGATTTCGGGACTGGGCAGAGGCGGAACTCCGCGTCGTGGAATCCGGAGAGAAGGTACCGGCTCGGGCCTACATGGAACTCGCCATGCTCTACGACGATTTTGCGATGCCTTGGCGGAGCGTTCGTGTGTACCAGCGCGTCTACTACTCGCTGGGGACCAGCGAGCGCCGTGCGTTCGACAGGGATTTCGGCGTGCTCATGTACCCGCTGCCGTTCCCGTCGCTGGTGTTCGAGAGCTGTCTTCGTCACGGGATGTCCCCGCACCTCGCTTACGGAATGATGCGGGAGGAAAGCCGTTTTGACGCGAAAGCGGTATCGGGGGCGGGCGCGATCGGGCTCATGCAGATCATGCCTGAAACAGGAGGACAGATCGCGGAGAAACTCGGATACCCGAAGGGAGAGGGGGCGAATCTGTTCGCACCCGAAGTGAACGTCGCCTTCGGCATCAGTTACGCGTCGGATCTGCTGGAGCGCTCGGACGCCGACCCGTTGATGATGCTCGCCGCGTACAACGCGGGGTTCGGAAATGCCCGCAAGTGGTTCGGGAAAGGGAGCGCGAAAAGATCTCCAGTGGAACGTGTCGAAGGGATCGAATTCTGGGAGACACGCGACTACGTCGAGCGCATCGTCGAATCTGCCCGACTCTACCACGACTTCTACTTCTCCCGGCCGGATTCGTCGGCCCAGAGCCCTCCGCGCTGAGAAACGCACGTCTCGCGGGCGACGAACCCCGCGACCTCGGGGACGCTATGAAAATCCCCGGGGGAGCGACCGCGAATCCCTTCGCGGCGTGCAATTTGCACGTCTTCGGGGAACGGAGGCCAACGCGTAGCGGGGACCGCGACGAACGGCGAGAGGACGTTTCGGGCGAACAGTCCGGCGGCCAGAAGGGCGCCACAGGACAGGAATCGACCCGCGAGATCCGTGAAATCGCGTTGGACCTCCATCCAGTCTCGACGGATCGACAGTCGTATTTCTCTATCAAACAATCTGTTGGGGTGATGGCCGCGCACGCCCGAGGCTCGTTCGCGCGCGCCGATCCTTGGCCTTGATATTGCTTGCTGGCAGTCTTTTGGGGGTGCGGCTTCTTGCGCAGAGCCGTGTCCGGGATGGGAGATGGGGTGGCCCGGCCGGGTTCGACATCTCCTGCCCCGAGCGGCACGGGCGTTGCTCGCCTCTTTGAGGCGACGAACGAAACTCCTCGGCCACGGTGCGTTCGCTAACACAAAGCTTTTCGACGTGGGGGCACGTTTATGTTTCTAAAGCGGTTCTTCAAGTTCATTCCCAAGAGCGACTATTCGCGCGCGCTGGATCTTTTCAACGACGGTCACTACAAGAAGGCCCTTAGAACGTTCGAGGATCTGCTCGCGCGGCACAGCGGCGAAGAAGAGCTCGACGTGAGCACGGTTCAACTCTACGAGTGCGAGTCGCACGTCGCGTTGAGCAAGCAGAGATTGAACGAGGGGAAGCTCGAGGGCGCAATCGAGGAGATGGAGAAGGCAGTTGCTCTCAAGCCCGATTTCGCCGACCTTCGTTTCAGCCTCGGCAAGCTCCTCATGGAAGCGTCGCGGCTCGACGCGGCGAAAGAGCATTTCCTCCACGCGCTGAAGGTCAACCCCAAGTTCTTCAAAGCGCGCATCAACCTCGGGCGCGTGTTTGTCCTTTGCGGGGAACACGAACGCGCTGCGGAGGCTCTGCAGGGGGCGAGGGAGAGCTGTCCAAGCTTTTACAAGGAGAACCTCGACAGCCTCATCCTCATGATTCGAACGGGCGGCGAGGACGCGGAAGTCGAAGAGTCATTCCGCGAGATCCTCGACGACCATCCCAGCTCCGCGCAGGTGCGGCGGGAGATCGCCGTTCAGGCGATTCAGAACGGCGACTACGGTGAGGCAATCCGTGAACTGAAGAAAACTATCGCTGTCAACCCGGATTATCCCGATCTGCACAACTACCTCGGGATTGCGTATGGAAACAGCGGCATGGTGGACGATTCCGTCGAAGAATTCGAAATCGCGCTCAAAATCAACCCGTTCTACCTGAAGGCGCGCTTGAACCTCGCGCTGGCCCTGTACGACCAGGGGCGCTTTGTGGAAGCCCAGAATCATATCGAACGAGTCTTGACCGTCCAGCCCGAAAACCAGCTCGCGAAGAATCTCCTCGCCGAGATCAAGACCGTGTCCGAGAGGAAGTAGCCCGGAATGCCCTTGCCACAGGATTTCATAGACTACTACCAGGTGCTGCGCGTGTGGCCGACGGCGTCCGAGGACGCCATCAAAAAGGCCTACTTCCGGCTGGCCAAACTCTTCCATCCGGACGTGGTGGCGAAGAGCGATACCTCGGGGTCAGGCAGCGATGTCGATTTCAAACTGGTCAACGAGGCGTACGCTGTTTTGAGCGACCCGGTCAAGCGCCGGGAGTACGATGAACTTTTCAAACGAAAGGCGCCGCACGAGCGCCACTGGTCGGCGAAAGAAGCGGACAAACGTTCTGCGCAGCTCGCCTTCGATCAAGCACGAACCGCGATGAAACACAACAGGTACGACAAGGCGGCGGTGCTGCTCAAGAGCGCGATCAAGTACGACGGGTCGAACGCCGCGTACTACAGCTGGTACGGCTACTCGCTCGGGGCGCTGAACACGCGGCTTCACGAGGCTCGAGACGCGTGCAAGAAAGCGCTGGAGATAGAGTTCTACAACGCGGACTACCACGCGAATCTCGGATTCGTGTACATGCAGGCCGGATTGACGAGCACAGCGCGGGAGAGCTTCGAGGA
>CAZYCB010000408.1:0-9393 GCA_964645735.1 uncultured bacterium
TCTTTCATCGTCTTCATCACGGAGCCGTATTTCACGAGACGTTCGGTGTTCGCCCCTCCCCCCGCCTTGAGCCCGACGGCGTTCGCGGAGAGCGCGATCTGCGCTTCCATGTCGTCGTTGGGACTCTTCGAACGGTGCGAGACGACGAGTTCCGCTCCCTTTCCGAGGGCGACCATCATCGCGATCAAACATTCGCTCAACGTTCCGATTTGGTTCGCTTTGATGAGAGCGGTGTTGTTGAGCCCGGCGTCCGCGGCGAATTCGATCGAGGAATCCCTCGTGGTCACCGAATCGTCACCGATGATGAACATCTTGTCCGAGAACCGTTCCATCAGAAGTTTCCATCCGTCGTCGTCGTCCTCGGCGAACCCGTCCTCGATCGAAACGATGGGGATTCCCGCGTCCTCCAGGGTCTTCCGGTAGAGCTCCAGGAGCTCGTCTCGGGTCATCACGACGTGGGCCTCGTCCCTCCAGAAAAGGTAGGTACCTACCTGGTCGGGCTGTTTGAACTTCTCGCGATAGGCGTTCTCGAGTTCGCTCGCGGCCGGGTCGAGCGCAAGGACGACGTCTCTGCCCGGCGTGTACCCGCAGTCGAGGATCGCCCGGTGGGCCATCCGCCACAGGCGCTGCTCAGGGACCTGGTCATCGTGCTCTTTGGTCACATAGGTGGCCAAACCGCCTTCGAGACCGATCCCCATCACGCGGGCCCCTTCGGCGTTCTCGACGATCTCCTTGAAACGGTTCTGAAGCTCGACGGTCATCCGTTGGGCATCCTCGTAGTTCTTCGCGCAGAGCGGAACGAACATCGTCTCCTGCATGGAGATGTTGCTCTCGGGAAACTCCTTTTCCGTGTGCCGTCCGCCCATCCCCGAGTTTCTGAATCCCCAGGGCGCTTTGAGAAGCGTCCCGTCGGCGAGCGTCGTCTCCTGTATGCGCGTGAGGATCATCCGCTGTTTGACCTCTGCGACCATGTCGATCCAGCGCTGTTTCGATCCCTCGCCGGCGACGGCCTTGCGGCGTTCGATGGCCGCTCTTTCCCTCTGCTTGAACTTCTTGTATTGACCGGGATCGGCCAGGAAGAAATCGAGCAGGCCCACCGCGCCGATTCCGAGGAACAAGCGTCCGGCGTAGATCGCCGGGAGGACGGAGCGGGTAAGTCCGAAGAAGAGAAGGACCACTGCAATCGGAAGCGCCGCCCAGGCGACGTTTCGGCTCGCACGGGGTCCCGCGGCGGCGACGGCCAAATTATAAGGAGCATCAGGGTAGTACGTGAGCCCCTCTTTCTTCACGCCGCTGAAGCGCCCCGACGGGATCGCGAGGAACATTTGGATGTACCACACGATCCTCTGAGGCAACGATGCGCGTTTTCTCTTCTGCGCCTCGGGAAGCAGGGAACTCTTGAGGCTGTTCAAGTCAACGGCGCGCAGGTAATGCCCCATTTCGTGGAGCGCGACTCCGATGTGAAAAGTCGCATACCAGAAGATGCAGGAGATGATCGTTTCGGGCGAGACGAAGATGAAGCGGAGAACTTCTCCCTTGTTGTGCGTGTCGAGCGGAATGCAGAGCGCCGAGGAGATGAACGCGACGTGGAAGCTCACGAGAATGTGGTTCGCTATGACCCATCCGCGCTCGAGGTAGCTTCGATCTGTGGCGTGATGAGCGAGAAATCCGCGCGAGGGCGAATACATGGGGGCGATGATAAACGAAGGCCGCCGCGCCGTGCAATCCATAATGATGGATATCGCCAACTTATTGTTCTGCAATCGGATACGCCTGCTCCCGCCGCGGTGTGAACGGCTTCCTGCCGTGCGTCGCCCGGGCCGCTTGGGTCTCCGGAAGCGCACCCGGCCGAATCTCCGCGCCGGTCATCGGGGGGCTGATCGGACCGTTCTCGCCGGGAACATGGTATACTCCCCGTTACCCGCTGACGAGCGGGAGGAAGCACACCCACAGGAAGGGCATCGACGTTGATCGATCTCATCAAGAAACTCGTCGGCGCGGATACGGCTCGCGCGGGCGGCGAGAATCCCGCCGCTGAAGGGTCGTCGGGGGGACGGAGCGTTCGTCTGGCGGCCTGCGCCGTCTTTCTCGAAGCCGCTCATATCGACAACGAGTTCGACCCGCGCGAGCTCGAGAGTATTCTCAGAGCGTTCGAGGACGAATACGGGCTCGCATCCGAGGACGTTCTCGAACTGAAGAGAGCGTCGGAAAAGGAACTCGCCAGGAGCCTGGACCTGTGGACGTTCACGAACGTGATCAACGAGCACTACTCGAACGACGAGAAGACCCGTCTGGTGGAGCTGCTCTGGCGGCTCGTGTACGCCGACGGGAAGATGGACGAACACGAGAACTACTTCATGCACAAACTCGCGAAGCTTCTCCGCTTGACGCACCGCGATCTCATCGACGCGAAGCTCAAGGTGCTCCATCCGCAAAACGGATCGGCTGACGGCTAGGGATCGCCGGACCGCAAAAGAAAAGAGAGGGAAAAAACCTCGATGGTCAGGCTCATTTTTCACGGCCATTCTTGCTGGGAGATACGGGACGAGGAACACCGCGTGCTCGTCGACCCGTTTCTATCAGGAAACGATCTGGCGGATGTGGGACCGGAGGCGTTCGAAAAACTCGATGCGCTCATCGTAACGCACGGCCACAGCGATCACATCGGGGACGGTGTCGAGATCGCGCGGAAATCGGGAGCCCTGGTGGTGTCCAATTTCGAGATCTCGGACTATTTCGCCCGAAGAGGGTGCAAATCGCATCCCCTTCACATTGGAGGGGGCGCGAGATTTCCGTTCGGTCACATCAAGCTCACGATCGCCCATCACGGATCGACCGGCCCCGACGGGGAGGCGCTCGGCAGCCCTGCGGGGGCCGTTCTGACCCTCGACGGCAGGAAGATCTACCACGCGGGCGACACGGGGCTCTTTCTCGACATGAGGCTCATCGCCGAAATGAACGGTCCGATCGACGCGGCGCTGCTCCCCATCGGGGACAACTTCACCATGGGAATCAACGACGCTGTGAGAGCGGCGGAGTTCATCGATGCCCGCGTAACGATTCCGATGCATTACGGGACGTTCGCATCCATCGCTGCCGATCCCCGCGAGTTCGTCGAGCGCCTGAACGCCAAGGGACGGAGAGCCGTCATTGTCGAACCCGGCGGGAGCTACGACATCGTTTGAAACGGGCCCGAAGAAAGGACACGTCAACGTGATCACTCGTCCCGGCCCGGAGGAATACGCGCCGTACTACGAGACATACGTGGGCGAAGTTCCGTCCGGCGACATCATGGACGTACTCTCGCGCGGCATCGACGCGACGCACCGTTTGCTCGGGGAGCTCACGGATCGGCAGGCGGCGGTCAGATACGCAGCGGGCAAGTGGAGCATCAAGGAAATCGTCGGTCACCTCTCCGATACCGAGAGGGTGTACGCGTACCGGGCGCTGCGTTTCGCCCGCGACGACGCCACGGCGCTCCCGGGGTTCGACCAGGACAAGTTCGTCGCCGAGGCGGCATTCGATGAGCGTCCCTTCGGCGAGATTCTCGACGAGTTTCGTGCCGTACGCGCGGCGAGCATCGCGCTCTTCCGCGGAACGTCCCCCGCGGCGCTTCTCCGCAGGGGAACGGCAAGCGGTTTTGAATTTACCGTTCGCGTAATACCGTTTATCCTCGCCGGTCATGAGATCCACCACAGAAGAGCGATCGAAACGTTGTATCTGCCAACGCTGAAACATCCGGGGTCTTCGAAGTGATGAAGCTGTCTGTTCGAACGCTCCTCGACGGGGCAGTCGACTACGCCGGTCTCTTTCCTCCCGCCGGGCTGGATATGGCGTCCTCGATCCGAAACTACGGCCGCTACGTTTCCGGGGAGGACGGGTGGGCCTTGGGCCGCTTCGTCGTCCCCGTGTCCAGATTGGAGGAATTCAACTTCAACATCGGGACCTACGTTGCGGAGGGAGGGAACGGGCGGTGGAGGATCGGCGGACGGGAAGAATCGTGGAGGCTGAGCGCGCTCTCCGACGGCGATCTCTCGGCGGATATGGATCGGATCAAGCGGTTCAACAACTGGCATGGGGAACGCGACGAAACACTGAAGGTGACCATCGACGCGATCGAAGCGAAGGCGGGACCGAGGGAAGTGACCGGCGCGTTGAGCATGCCGCTTGCCGATTCGCTCCGCGTCTTTTTCGAAATCCCCATCGGGAGCGATCCGGATGGGTTTCTGCCGGCGGTCGCCCGGGCCGGCGCCGCTGCCAAGGTGAGAACGGGCGGAGCGGCCTCCGAAACGGTCCCGACGGCGCATTCCCTCGTGCGTTTCCTCGACGCATGCTTGCGGCACGGAGTCCGATTCAAGGCAACGGGGGGCCTTCGTCATCCGCTCTGCCGCGTTCGGGAGTCGACTTCCGTCGATGCGGACCGGCGGTGCATGACGCATGGTTTCCTGAATGTTCTGCTCTCGGCCGCTTTCATATACGACGGGATGACCCTGGAGGACGCCGTGGCGGTGGCAACGGAGCAGTCCGCCAGCGCGTTTCCTTTCGATGACGCCGGAGTCGAGTGGCGGGGTCATCGGCTCGCGTCCGACGCGCTCTCGCTTGTCAGGCGCGATTTCGCGGTGGCCTTCGGTTCCTCTTCGTTCGAGGAGCCCATGGAGGGACTGAGGCGGTTGAAGCTCGGTTGACGGGGAGGTTCGGAACGCGAGCCGGACCGGCCGCCGTCATCCGCCGCCGGCCGGGTTGGTCGTTCTGGAGAGCACCTTGCAGCCGCGGAGCTGCTCGACAGAGGAGAGTGGGTGCCGATGCGTACGCGATCGCTGAGCGGTGAGTTCCGCGAAAAAAGCGCCCCCCTGTGGGACGCCATCCACGCCCATCCCTTCGTGCGCGGGCTCGGATCGGGCGATCTGTCCCGCGAGCGATTCAAACACTACCTAGAGCAGGACTACATCTATCTGATCGAGTTCAGCCGTGTTCTCGCTCTCGCTGCGGCCAGGTCCGACGAACTCGCCGATATGACGTACTTCGCCAAGCTGCTCCACGCCACACTCGATCTCGAGATGGATCTTCATAGAAGAACGTGCGCGGATTTCGGGATCGCTCCGGAAGCTCTGGAACGGGTACAACCGTCGCTCGTGACGACGGCCTATGCGAACCTCCTTCTGCGAACATGCTACGAGGGGCGGCCCGCGGACATTCTCGCCGCGCTTCTCCCGTGCGAAGCGGGATACGTCGAGATTGCCGAGTCGCTCAGCAGTCGCGGCGCGCCTTCGAACCGGCACTACAAGGATTGGATCGACACGTATTCGTCCGCGGAATTCCGCGAGTTCGCGGGATGGGTGGCCGGCAAGTTCGACGAGTTGGCCGTCGAGGCGCCTCCCCGAGAGGCCGAACGGTGGTACCGGCTTTACGTCACGAGCGCTCGTTTCGAGCTTCTTTTCTTCGAAATGGCCTGGAAGATGGATTTCTGGCCCGGCGCCGTGCCCATCTAGTACCGGGAGGCTCGACGCTCTCGGCGCGGCGGCACGCCGGCGCCAAGTTGACGGGCTCCCGAATATTGACTAAACTAGTTGTTGGACGTTCTCATTCTCCACGCAGCCATCTCTCGAACGACACCTTCTGGTTTCCGTGGAGCGATCTCCTGCGCGAGTTCGTCCACTTATCGGAACGCGCCGCGGGCTGTCCGGGGGGTGTAGCCCCGGGTCTTCCACGCGTATCCGACTGTCTCTACCGCATGGGGGAGCGGTGACAGACCGCATAGTATCGCACTATCTTCTGACCGAACGAATCGGTCACGGTGCCTCGGGATCGATCTACAAAGCCGACGATCTCACGCTCAAGCGCACCGTGGCGATTAAGGTTATCAAGCCTTCCCACCAGGATCCCCGCGTCGCCAGCGAACGCTTTCTGCGAGAAGCGCAGGCCATTTCCCAGATCGATCATCCCAACGTAGTGACGGTGTTCGAGGTGTTCCAGGCGGGCGCGAGCAACTACCTCGTCATGCAGTACGTCAAAGGGAACTCGCTGCGCGAGATCGTGGAGCGGGGGAGCGTGAATGCGAGAACCGCCCTCGGCATCGCGAGCGACATTGCCGCTGGCCTGGAAGCGGCGCACGCGGTCGGCGTCGTCCACCGCGACGTCAAACCGGAAAACGTGATCGTCGAGCCATCCGGCAGGGCGAAGATACTCGACTTCGGAGTCGCACGGCTCGTAGCCCGTTCGACGCTCACTCAGAGAGGGCGAATCGTCGGCACAATTCCCTACATGGCCCCCGAGCAAGTCAAAGGCAGTGCCGTGGGTCCGTGGACGGATATCTACGCGCTGGGCGTTGTCCTCTACGAGATGCTCGCCGGGAGGCGGCCGCAGGTTAGCGTGGAAGAGGCGGCGCTCTTCTACCAGATCGTCAACGTGGATCCGGAACCCATCGGCGCGGTGGTCAGCGACCTTCCCGAGGGGATCGAGGCGATCGTCACCAAGGCCCTCGAAAAGAACCCCGCGCGCCGTTACGCGGCGGCGGCGGACATGCGCCACGACCTCGATATCGTTCTGGCGCGGCTCAAGGAATCCTCCGAAGGTTTGAAAGGGATGTTTGCAAAACCCCGCCACCGGCTCCGCACCGGGTTGTGGGTTGGAGCCGTCGTGCTCGCCGCCCTGGCGGCGATGTTCTGGCGCACGTCCGGGCTGCGCCACGTCGGCGAGAAGACACTTCCGCGGATCATGGTGACGCGGGCGAACAACAGCCTCGGCATTTCGGATCTCGACTACTTGTCGAGCGGTATGATGGACGGGTTGATCACCGCCTTGGGCCGGCTGGAAGGCGTTAACGTCGTGAGCCGGCAGACGGTCGCCTCCGCTGAAAAGGCGCTGAAGTTCCGCGCCGCCGGGCTCTCCGCACAGGGGGATTTGTTCGACGCTGCCGAGCGGGTGGGAGTCGACTATCTGGTGACGGCGAGCTTTGCCAGGAGCGGCGGCGTGGTCCGTTTGAGCTGCGAGCTCAACGATGTCGACAAAGGAGTTCTCGTTGCGAGCTGGTCGGACGACGTGACGGATCTCGACAAGGAGTTCTTCCCGACGGTCGATCATTTCGCCAGCCAGGTTGCGGCGGAGCTTGGAGCGGGCTGGAAGGAGAATCAGATCGCGAGCGGTGCGGGGAAAGATGCGCTCTCCACTTCGCTTGAGGCGCTCAAGTGCTTCGAACAAGGGGTCGAAGCCTACGAAGCGACGGACATGCCGAAGTTCCTGGACAACATGCGGGCGGCGATTCAACACGATCCGCAGTTCACGGCCGCCTATCTCTGGCTCGCACGGATTACGCCGGAACCGGAGGAAGAGAAGTCGGCCCTCGAATCGGCGATGAAATACCGCCACGGAGCTCCGCCGGCGTTGAAAGCGATGGTCGAAGCCGCATATGCAACCGCGAACGACCGGATCGACGAGGCGATCCGTGCCTACGAGGGCGTGCTGGCCGAGGATCCCGAACAAGTTTTCGCGAGAACCGAGTTGGCGTCCCTTCTCGTCCGAAAGAGACGCTTCGACGAGGCCGTGGCCGAATACACGGTTCTGAAGAGCGTGACGCCGTTCGACTACTCGTTCTACTACGACTGGTGGATCGCGTATTTCGAGATCGGCCGTGAGGACAAGGCGTTGTCCATTCTCCGCGACTGGCGGGCGGCCGTGAGACAGGAGCCGGCTCCTCTTTTCAACCTCGCGATTCTGACGGGCGTTCAGGGACGCTGGGACGAGTGTCTCGCCTACTGCGACACGCTCGTTCAAGTGAGCCCCCGATCCGAGAGCGAGCGAGGACACGCGCTCATGCAGCTCGGACGCATGCATGAGGCAGAAGCGATCTTCGAACGGACGGCGTCGAACCCGGACCGTTTCTTTGCCCGCGGGCGCGGATACTCGTACCTTGCCGAAGCGAGCTACAACCGAGGGGACTATACGAGGGGTTTGGAGCAAATCGACAAGGCGCTGATGGACACCGAAGACTTCTACAATTTCTGGATAGCGGGGAGGCTCGCCGCGGGAGCCAGGGACTTCGCGCGCGCCGAGAAATGCGCGGCCGGGATCGCGGCGCTCTTCAACGTAGCGAAAGATGACTCCACCACGGTCGAAGCGATGGCGTACCGCCGATTCTACTATCATCTGCTCGGGGAGATCGCCCTGGCCGGCGAGGACTATCCGCAAGCGATCAAAATGTTCGATTCGACTCTGCGGTTCGCGACGCGCGTGGATTCGCCGTTCTTCCGGACGTACCTTGGGCGCGCGTGCCTCGCGTCAGGCGACTACGCGCGCGCGGCGGCGGAGTTCCGACGGGTACTCGAGATCAACCCCAACTCTCCCGAGACTCTTCTCTATCTGGGGAAGACGTACGTCGCGCTCGGAGACATAGAGAAGGCGAAGGCGGCGCTGGTGAGACTCGAGGCGATATGGAAGGGCGCCGATGCCGACTACGCACCCAAGAGAGAGCTCGATGAAATGCTGGTTACGCTCAATCGTCGATAGCCGCTGGCACTCGTCGTCGTATCGTCACTCGGGGGCGGCGGGAGCCTCGTCGATCCATGAATCACAGAGAGGAGAACGCGATGAAGTACTCACCTTGGATGGCTTTTTTGTACACGTCCAGTGCGTTCAGGGACATGAGCGAAGGGCTCGTGGGCCTGGAACGCGCGCTGAGAAGGATCCATGTCGAGTCGCCGTCGGGAGACGTCCGGCCCTACAAGAACTTCGACCCGTGTGTCCCGGGGCACAGCTGCACGGTAACCTTGCCCAGGCTGCGGAGAGCGCTCCGTGAGCTCGCGGGGACGGCTCAAAGCTCGTTCGCCCTTGCCTTGAGGGCTATCGCCGTGGCCGAGGCGAACGGGATTCGCGAGTTCGACGTCCGTTTGTCGGCACCCGTGGGCCCGGCACCCGATCGCGAAGGTCATATCGCGAAACGTCCAGCCCGGAGGCGGCCGCCGTCGAGACGACCGCGTCCCAAACGGTCGAGGTCGAGACCGAAGCGGCGGGCGAGATAACTGTTTATCATGTAGAGAGTTAGGCGTTGACCGAGCGCACGCCTCCGCTCACCGAATGCCCAACCGAACCCTGACCGAAGGCACGCGGGTGCCTGACGGGAGCCTATGGCGTCGTTTGCCGCTGTCCCGTTGGGTTAGGGGTCCCGGTGTGTCGAAATATGCCAGCAGGAGGAGAGCCCCACGCGCGAATCCTATTGTGCTGCAATGGACTAACGGGTTTGCCTTTACAAAGTTGGGAAGAGACGGCGCTATCGGCTATGAGCGGCCGTCTCATGTGGCTGTATTTTTGTTGACAGGTCAACCTTCCTTCGCATACTTAGACTCCGGACACGCCGAAGGCCCGCCAGCGTTGCGAGTTAGGCCGAGCCGGCCGCCGGGC
>CAZYCB010000409.1:0-2494 GCA_964645735.1 uncultured bacterium
CCCACGCCGGGGGCGTGAAGTTGATTCCGAAGAAGGCGAAGTCGTACAGGGGATCCCTCCAGTCCGTGTTGCCGAGGCCTTCGTCGACCGCCGTTCCGTTGGTGATGAGCACACTACCCTCGAAGGGTCCGGGGGACGCCCCGTCGGCCACGGACTCAGGTATAAACTCGACGTAGGTCGGATGCTGCTCGACGGCGTACTGCGCGTCTTCGATCCAGGCCGGGTCGAGACCGAGGGCGTCGCAGAGCTCCGAGCCCTTTTCGTACATCGACATCTGACTGGTCAGAAACTCCTCGGGCGCGCGGGCGACCGAGCTCACGCGGATTTCGTCCATTTTGCCCTGGAGCTCGTAGCGATACGGCTGATACGAATCCGAACCGAGGAATAGGGCGCTCGAGTTGTTGGGCGGCACGTCGGACGTCATCGTCGCGGACCCGATTTCGTTGGCGGGTACGGCGTACTCCTGGAGCCGCGTCCAGTAGAAGCGGAGGTTGCCCACCTGCCCTGCGTTTCCGTTGTAGGTCACCGCCGCGTGGTACCACTGGTTCGCCACGAACGCGTGGTCGCCCGCGGTGGGAATCGACGCCGAGTAGTTCCTACCGGCGCCGTTGTTGGCGAACCACAGAGCGCCCGAGCCAATAGTGAACGCGAAGCCCCGGATTCCCACAGCGTCGTGGCTCGCAATCACCTGAGTTGTGCCGGTGATGCGCGACGTCGTAACGAGCGCCTCGTACGTGAACGCGCCGTCGGCGCCCTGGAGCTCGGACTGCGGAAACGGCGTGGCCGGATTGGTCGCGCAATGCCCGTTGTTCGTCGGGTCGCCGTCGCTGTCGCCGGCCAGGGCCGCGTTACCCGCGCCGATGTCGAAGGCGTAGTCCAGGCTGCCCGTGCGGAAGGGAGCGCTACCGAAGGAGAGCGCGTTGTCGTTTCCCTGGTAGCTCGTCAGTTCCCGCTTGGTCACTGAGAACCACCCGTAGTCCTTGCACGTCGGCGGGCTGCCCCAGATGGGATAGTGGTAGAGGTGTAGCGTCTGGCGATCCGGAGAATAGCCCGGCCGGAAGCTCGTCGTAATCGGCGGCTCCGGATCCATCAGGTGCCCTATGGAATTGCCCTGAATGGCCGCGATCTCATCGCCGGTGAGCACCCGGTTCCAGAAGGCGACGTCGTCGATTGAGCCGTCCCAGTTGCGCCCGACTCCGTCTCGGTGGCCGCCGATAATGAGCCCCCCCGTGTCCATCAGCAAGCTACTGGACGCGTACGTTTCTTGGAACACGCCGTCGAAATAGACGGCGTGCTCGGCCCCCGTGTTGTCGGCGTCGTACGTGACGATGATGTTGTGCCAGCTCGTGTTGGCCGTCACGGGAAAGTCCGTCGCGAGTCCCACCCCGGCGGCAGTGAGCGTGAAGACCTGCCCGACGTCGGTACCGGAGAAGTCGCGGAGGCCGTACGAGGCCGAGTACGCCACGGCGCCGCCGATACCGGTCGTCTCGAGTACGAAGTAGCGGTCGCTGCCGGCGATGTTGGCCACGGTCGAGCGGTACCACGCCGAGTAGGTGTGGTCCTGTCCCTGGTGAAGAACGGGGGCAGCAACCGTGACGTATTGCAGGCTGGCGCGCTCGAAGTGCGCCGTGCTGCCGAAGAGCTGCACGTTGGGATCGACCGAAGGACCGTTGACGGGATTGCCATCATATGACGGGCCCCCATGGGTTGCCGTAAAATTCGAATCGAAGGTCCAATATGCCACGAGGCTGTCCGCGACGCTCCCGTAGGCCGCATCCGTCATCGAGGAAGCAGCAAGATGAATCACGCCTATGACGATCAAGAGTATGAGCCCTATGCGATATCGCATGCTGGCAGCCTTTCTGTGGAAATGGAGCGAGAAGGGTCTAGACCAAACCGCGAAGTAAGAAATAGAGAAGTTATGAAAGAAGAAGAGGGGATCAGCCGACAGATGCAATGAGGAATCATTGCAACCGCTCGCGGTCCGACGGTACCGCTCTTTTCGGGCTCGGACGGATCGACGGAACACGCACAGAGGACCAGCTTTCCCCGAAACGACACGCAGACCGTTGGTCCGCTTTTTTCACGGTCCTCGCGTTTTCCCGCGTGCCTACCACGAGCCGTGTTCGCTGCCTGGCAGCAGTGCGCCCGGCATTTTCTCTATGGCTATTCTTGACAGTTCGAAGTGAACGCCGAATTCCATGTTTCGATATGTGATTAATCTTAGCATGTTTGTGTCACGTTGTATATGACGAATAGCAGACCCTCAACACCCTCGCCATCATGGAACCGCCGCCCGGAGAAGGCGGCGGCTCGGATGACGGTTCGAATTCTTTGCGTTGGTGGAGACGGCGGGAATCGAACCCTGTTGAAGCGTAAATACTAACCTGATGATGGCGCGCGAGTTCGGTTGCTATCGATTCTGACACAAGTCGTTAGGACGGTTCCCGTCATCCCCTGGCGTCCACTCGTGTCCTCTGGAGTCCACCCCAGA
>CAZYCB010000410.1:0-1822 GCA_964645735.1 uncultured bacterium
GAGTGCGAAACTGCGTGTGCCGCTCGATCCACGATTTCTTCCAGGAAGAGGGCTTCCTCTACATCCACACGCCGATCATCACCGCCAGCGATTGCGAGGGCGCCGGCGAAATGTTCCAGGTCACGACGCTCAAGCTCGACCAGATTCCCAAGAAAGGCCCGGCGATCGACTTCGAACAGGACTTCTTCGACCGGCCGGCGTTTCTCACGGTCAGCGGGCAGCTCGAGGCGGAGACGTTCGCCTGTTCGCTGGGCAAGGTGTACACGTTCGGGCCGACGTTCCGCGCGGAGAACTCGAACACGTCGCGCCACCTCGCCGAGTTCTGGATGGTCGAGCCCGAGATGGCCTTCTTCGAGCTCGCCGACAACATGGACCTGGGCGAGCGGTTCCTCAAGCGGATCTTCACCGACGTCCTGGAGAAATGCCCCGAGGACATGGAGTTCTTCAACCTCCGCATCGACACAACCGTGCTGGAAACCCTGCGGCACGTGATCGCCAGCGACTTCGTCCGCCTGACGTACACCGAGGCGGTCGACATCCTGACCGGCTCGGGCGAAACGTTCGAGTATCCGGTCTCCTGGGGCGTCGACCTCCAGGCCGAGCACGAGCGGTACCTGACCGAGAAACATTTCAAATCGCCGGTGATCCTCTACGACTATCCCCGCCGGATCAAGCCGTTTTACATGCGGTGCAACGACGACGGCAAGACAGTCCGGGCGATGGACATCCTCGTGCCCAAGGTCGGCGAGATCATCGGCGGCAGCCAGCGCGAGGAGCGGCTCGACGTCTTGAGCGAGCGGATGGCCGAGCAGGGCCTCGCGGCCGAGAACTACTGGTGGTACCTCGACCTGCGCCGCTACGGCACCGTTCCGCACAGCGGCTTCGGCCTCGGCCTGGAACGAGTGATCCAGTTCGTCACCGGCATGGCCAACATCCGCGACGTCATCGCGTTCCCGCGAACGCCGGGCAGCGCGGAGTTTTAGGGTGACTTGGGTATGGGCATTTCCCCAGCCCCCCCTCCAGCGAGAGCGTTTTCCACAAGAGTGTTGACGTTCCTTTCGCCGGGGGCTAGACTCCATTCCATCGAGCCGCCCCCGCGGCGGCGCGGAGGGCCCACTTGTACTCCAACGCCAGTTCGGTGTGGCGGTGGACGTAGTCGATGCCGGCGGAATCCCCTTGCGGGATCACGGCCGGACGGGCCGCCCCCTCGGCAGACCCACGTTCGTCGAACGCCTCGAGACACTCGTCGGCCGCATCCGAAGCCCCCGAAAACTCGGCCGAAAGCCCGAATCGTTCAAACAGCCACAATACCTATCGTGTCCCCGGAATGTTCCCGATGAGACCAGTCGTCACCCTCTTTGAGCACGATTGCACCGAGGGGTTCGACTGGAGAGACAAGGATGGCGTCGCCCTCGATCGTCTTCGTCAGCGGTCGGGCGCGGAATTACTACGTCCCGTCGTGCGCAAGGGGAAACGGGAGCTACTTGCAACACAACACGTTGGCGTCTTTCGCTTGGGCAACCGGACGGTACAAGTGCTGCCAAAGATCTATCGGAGCGCGGACACAGCGGACAGCAGGACGCGTGCGAGGGAGGCGACCCACAACTTCCTGCACATGCTCCAAATTGCTGGCCAGGTGCGAGTTCGAGAACAAGGACTGGCGGACCTGTCGAAACAGGATCTGGATTGGTTTGAGATTCTCACGCGTCTGTTTGCCTCGCACTTACGGGAGGAATGGCAGCGGGGGCCAAGCCGGGGCTATGTCGTGGTCGAAGATGACCTGCCGACGCTGAAAGGCAAGTGGCGGATCGCGGAGCAGATC
>CAZYCB010000411.1:0-8455 GCA_964645735.1 uncultured bacterium
GGGTTGTTCGAGTCGCTTCCACACCCGAGAATGCCTACCAGCATGACGATGAAAATGGCCGATAAGAACGTGATTCGCATGGTTCTCTCCTTCGAGTTGCGGCCGATCTCACGATGTATGCTCACCATTCGATGACGGCGATTGTCAGCAATACGGATACGCCGGATACGATTCCGGCGGTTCGATGCGTCGAGTACAGATCGTCGAATGTCTTGCCCTCGGCGGCGGCGGTGCCGTCGTTGATGTCTTGCCGCGCGCTGTACGAGAGTGCCGCGGCGGTCACAAACCCCGCGGTCGCCAGCGTCGACAATCCAAGATGGACGATTCGTTTTGTTTTCCCCGACTCTTTGTCACGGAGCTTCCAGAAATTCGTATAACCGAGCGTCGACTGGGCGAGCGAAAGTCCCGCCGTTGAGTACCCGATGTATTTGTGAGCCGTTTTCGTCCCCGGTTCCTTCCCGGCTTTTCTCGCGTCCCAGGTCATCGACCCGAGAATCACCTGCGTCACGGTCGCCGCAAGGATCGCGTACCCCAGGTAGCGGTGGGCGGTGAACGTCCACGACTCGTAGGGGAGCTTTGTCGTTTCCGGCTTCTGCTGGAACTCCGAAAGCATATTCTGGAGCGCCCGGTTCTGGAGGGTATCAGGCGGTGCGGGCTCGTCCGGAGGCGAGGACCGTTCGTTCACAGTCACGTTCTGTGCGGACGTTGCGGCCGCCGACACGAGGAGCGGCAGCAACGCCAGGAGAAGAAAGGGGATCACAGTCTTCATGGCGGAGTCTGTCCCTCCTTTTCGATCGAGAAAACGAGGTCACCGCTGAGTTCGATCTTGTCCGGGGCTGTTTTCAGAATCAGGCCCAACCGCGGCGGGTCGATCCCGAAATCGGAGAACTTGGCGTCGATGCGCATCGTGAACTCGATCGCACCTTCGCCCTCAGGACGAAAACCGAGGACGACGTCGTACACTTTCGATCCGCCTGCTGCCGAGATCTTCGCTTGGATAGTTGCCGTGCCACTGTCCGGCTGCAGGATCCGCTGAATGTCCGTGGGGGATATGTCCACGACTTCGAAGGTGATGGCGGGGTGCTGCTTGTATCTGAGGATGTTCGCGACGTCCTTATCCCGCTTGCTATTGTTCGAATCGAATCCGACGACGGGCACGACGAGCCCGCCTTCGACACGCCCTTCATCGGTGAGCGTTACCTTGCCGATGACACCCCGGTTCAAGGCGGATACCTCATCACCGCCGATCCCCAGCGTCTTCAATCGCACTTCGTACCGCACATAGCCGGATTTTAGATTGAGCGTGACGGCGCCTGCGATCGAGAAACAGAGGCACGTGGAGAGAAGAGCGGCCAGCGGAATCGAGTGCTTCATTCATCGACCCCCGACGGACGAATAGCCCGCGCGGGAACGCTTGTGAAGAGTTGCGCATGCCGAGTGCCGCGCTGCACGTCCACTGGCATACTCGCTCGCGCGTAATCAGAATATAGTTCACACCCGTAAAATGCAAAGGAAAGAATTCATCGTGTCGATCGCAAGCGTCACGCGCGAACTGCTGGAGACGCGCGGCGGCGCGTGGGCGGCGCGTGCAAGAGATGCGCGCGTGAGGCGCACCCCATCGGACGGCGTTGTATATGAGGTTGCATATGACAAGCGCGCCGTCTAGAATGGTCGACGGCAAGGCGGGCAACGAGAGGTACGGGCAGAGGTTGAGTTTCTTGATCCCGGAACGGCGTTATGATCCCCGCGATCCGGAGATGATGGACCGGGCGGATGTCGACACGGACCTTCTCGACGGTGACCTCGGGAATTTGCGGGTGATCAACAAATGGCTCGGCGGACTGCGGGCGGTTCGGCGTGGCGTTGTTCCCCTGTTGGGACGTATGGCCCCAGGGGCGACAATCGATATTCTCGATCTCGCCACGGGATCGGGGGATTACCCGGTCGAACTGGCCAAAGGGATGAGGCGGTCGGGTCGAAGCGTCCGGATCACCGCCGTGGACAAAAACCCGTTCATGATCGGGACCGCCCGGAAGATGACGGTGGATTTCCCGGAGATCACGGTCGACGAGATGGACATTCTCTCGCTGCCCTTCCCGGATGGGAGCTTCGATATCGTCATTTGTTCGTCTGCGATCCATCACTTCTCGCGAGGCGACGCCGTACATCTCATGGCCGATATGAACCGGATCGCGCGTGTCGGCTTCGTCGTGAACGATCTCGAGCGCTCCCGCGTCGGCGCGTACGCCGCGTGGCTTTACGGGCACCTGTCGACCACGAACCCCGTCACGCGATATGACTCGTATCTGTCCATATTGCGCGCGTTCACGATGAACGAGCTCGCCGCGATGACGCGCGAGGCGGGTATCCGGTTGTTCGCCATCAGACGGCAGGCGTTCCTTCGACTGGTTCTTGTCGGGGTGAAATCATGACTGCATGGAACTCGATCGTGATGAACGCACCGTTGGAGAGGATATTCGAGGCCGCCGCTGAATTGTCCCGGTGGCCGGATTTTCTGCCGCACTACCGCTGGGTGACGTACCTGGAGAAGTCGCCGGACAGGAACATCGTGAAGATGGCTGCCAGGCGAGGCTGGATCCCGGTTAGCTGGACCTCCGAGCAGGTGATCGACAGGGAGAACCGCGAGGTCCGTTTCCATCATTTGAAATCGTTCACCAAAGGGATGGATGTAGTCTGGACGTTCGAGCCCCATGAGGGCTCCGTACGGGTCCAGATCAGGCACGATCTCGAGCCCATGATCCCCGTGATCGGCGGCTTCGTGGCAAATGTCATCATCGGCCGTTTTTTCATCCATTACATTGCCGGTCAGACGCTCGAACACATGAAGCGGCACGTCGAAGGAACCCATGGAGAATAGGCGTGTCGTTGTCACGGGGATCGGCGCAATAACGCCGATCGGTCACGGCAGGGACGGTCTGTGGGAAGGCGTCGCCGGCGGAAAGTCGGGTGTAAAGGAACTATCGCGTTTCGATCACTCGGGACTCCACGTGAAAGTGGCGGGGGAGATCAGGGACTTCGACCCGTTGGATCATTTCGACGCGAAGCTTGCGAAAAGAATGGATCGATTCGCGCAGTTCGCGCTGGCGGCGAGCGACATGGCGATACGCGATGCGGGCCTGCCGTACGATGCGGGCCGCCCCGACGCGCGGATCGGCGTCACCATGGGGACGGCGCTGGGCGGCGTTGCGGGCGCGGAGGCGCAGCACGAGAAATATGTGCGCGAGGGGCTGCGGGCGGTCGATCCTAGTCTGGCGCTGATCGTGTTCGGCGGCTCCGGCTCCAGCAACATCGCCATCCGTTACGGTTTCGCCGGGCCCAGCAATGCGAATTCCAACAGCTGTTCTTCGGGAACGATCGCCGTCGGAGAGGCCTTCCGTTATGTCCGCGACGGATACGCCGACGCGATGATCGCCGCCGGAGCCGAGGCGCCGCTCGTCGGGCTCACGTTCAGCGCGTTCGCCATCATACGGGCGATGACGACGAATCCGGATCCGGACCGCGCGTGCCGTCCGTTCGACAAGAACCGCGACGGTTTTGTCATGTCGGAAGCGGCTGCCGTGGTGGTTCTGGAAGAACTCGCTCGCGCGCGCCGCCGGGACGCACACATCTACTGCGAAGTGCTGGGATATGCGTGCAGCAACGATGCGTATCACATGGTCGCGCCGCGCCCCGATGGCGGCTGCGCCGCCCGCACCATGTCGGACGCTCTTCTCCAGGCGGGATTGAAGCCGAAAGACATCGGGTACATCAACGCGCATGGGAGTTCCACGCCGCTCAACGACAAGATCGAGACCATGGCGATCAAGACGGTTTTCGGCGAGGACGCGTACAGAATTCCAATAAGCGGCACGAAATCGATGCACGGACACGCCCTCGGGGCGTCGGGTACCGTCGAGGCGGCCATTTGCGCGATGACTTTCGAGCGCGAGTTCCTGCCGCCGACGATCCACTACGAGGTGCCGGACCCCGAATGCGACCTCAACTATCTGCCCAATCGGGGGTCGAAGGCGCACGTGGACTACGTGCTCACCAATTCTTTTGGTTTTGGCGGTATCAACTCCGTCCTGGTGCTGGGCCGATATGATGAATGACCCGGAAGCAAACGCGCGTTACGACGTCGTTGTCGGAGGGGCCGGACCGGCGGGCTCATCGTGCGCCGTCATGCTCGGGCGCGCGGGTTTTCGCGTTCTCCTCTGCGACAAGGCTTCTTTCCCGCGCTCGAAGATCTGCGGTGAGACCGTAAATCCGGGATGCTGGAGCGCGTTCGTCACGCTCGGGGTGGCCGACGAAGTGGAGCGGCAGGCACGGAACCGGATTCTGACGGTTTCGGTGACGAACAAAAAGGGCAAGGAGGTACGCGTGGGCACGGGGGGCGGAAGAGGACGAGGTTTCTTCTCGATGGGACGGGACGTGCTCGACGACATCCTCGTTCGGCAGGCCCGAAACGCCGGTGTCGAGTTCCGCGACAGCACGGCAGTCGCAGGGGCTGCCTGGGACGGATGCTGGCGGATCGATGTCAGGGATCAGAAAAGCGGTCAGATATCGAACATCACAGCGGATTATCTCGTTGGGGCGGATGGGAGGAACTCGACGGTCGCCGCTCATCTGGTGTTGCACAAAGGGATATCGGCAAAGGGGGAAAAACACGCCGCGAAGGGGGATCGCGTGGGGGTTCAGTGGCGTGCCGCATTCCGCCCCGATCTCGGCGGGGTCCTTTGTATGTACCTCTTCGACAGCGGCTATTGTGGTCTGGTCGTCGCGGATGGAAATCACACGAACGCAGCCATGGTCACGACCCCGAAACTGGCGTCGATGGCAACTACGGACTTTCAAGGCTTCCTGCGGAACACGCTCTGGTCGAACCCCGCGGCTGCCGCACGTTTCTGCGATCTGGAGCCGCTCGGCAAGATCACGAAGACCTCGCCCATCAACCCCCGGCGCAACAGCTTCGATGACCGGCATGCGATTCTCGTCGGCGATGCGCGCGAGACAGTGGAGCCCTTCACCGGCGAGGGTGTACGCTACGCGTTGGAAGACGGCATGGCGGCAGCCCGCCGTCTTGTCGCCGAGAGGACCGGGATGGGTGCGGGCAAGGCGAGGATACAGAGCCGCTTTCGTGTCAATCGTATCTTCTCGCCGGCACTTCGCAGCCCCGCCGCCGGGGAACGATGGATCTCGCTCGGCGCCAGATTCCCGTGGCTCGCGCGGCGGGTCGCCGGGACCGTCATTCCCGTCCGGGCCGGCGCGTCGAGATAGCGGTGGCTTTCGAGACGGAGGTCAACGATTAGCGATGGTCGTGCGGTTGCAGATCGAACAACAGGAGGAATGAGCGATGACGACAAGGTTGTACATGTTTTTGTTCGTTGCCGGCGCGCTTCTGGCAGGATCGTGCGTGAGCGTCAGTGCGCGCGACACGCACCCATTCGCTGTCCATGACATGCTGGCTATGGACCGGATCAGCGATCCGCAGGTGTCACCGGACGGCAAGACGATCGCTTTCGTCCTGCGAAAAACCGATCTCGAAGCCAACAAAGGCCGGACGGATATCTGGCTCGTGGGCGTGGACGGCTCGGGCCTCAAGCAGCTCACCACTGACCCGGCGGGCGACTGGAATCCCCGGTGGTCGCCGGACGGCAAGAGCCTCTACTTCGTATCGGCGAGGTCGGGGTCGTCGCAGATCTGGCGGATTCGTCTGGCGGGAGGAGAAGCGGAACACGTCGCGGATCTGCCGTTCGACGCCGACAACCTCGTCGTTTCACACGACGGAAGGCACCTCGCCTTTACCATGGACGTGTTCGCCTCGTGCGAAGATCTCGATTGCACCAAACAGAAGCTCAAGGAGCAGGAGGAGAAGAAAAGCACGGGTCTTCTCTTCGATCAGCTTTTCATACGGCACTGGGACACCTGGGAGGACGGACTCCGTTCGCACGTATTCGTGATGCCGGCGGAAGGCGGCTCTGCGATCGACGTCATGAAGAAAATGGATGTGGACAGCCCGCCGAAGCCGTTCGGCGGAGCTGAAGAGATCGCGTTCACGCCGGATGACCGAGCAATCGTTTTCACCGCGTGCGATGTGGGCCGGAGCGCAGCGTGGTCGACGGATCTCGATCTATACGCGGCGCCGATCGACGGCTCGGGGTCTCCCGAGTGTCTCACGCAGGCGAACGAGGCCACCGACGCACATCCGGTATTTTCGCCCGACGGGAAAACTCTCGCGTATCTAGCCATGAGGGAGCCCGGCTACGAGGCCGACAGGCTTCGAGTCGTGCTGCGGCCCTGGCCGGCCGGCAAGGAGCGCGTTCTGACCGAGGAGTGGGACCGTTCCCCGCAGGACATCGTCTGGTCGCGAGACGGAAAGAGCATTTTCACCACGGCGGGGAACCTCGGCCAGGTGTCGCTCTTCGGTATCGACGTCAAGAGCGGCACGGCGGCGACGCTCGTCAAAGAAGGAACTCTTCGCTCTCCATCGCTCGCGGGAGACCGGATCGTTTTCGGAATGGAACACCTGAAATCCCCGCTCGAACTGTACTCCGTTAAGACGAACGGAAAAGAAATGAGGGCTATCACGAAGATCAATGCGGAAAAAGTGGCATCGGCTCTCATGGGCGAACCCGAGCAGTTCACCTTCAAGGGCTGGAACGACGAAACGGTGTACGGCTACGTGGTCGAACCCGCATCGTTCGATGCGTCGAAAAAGTACCCTGTGGCCTTCTTGATCCATGGCGGCCCACAGGGTTCGTTCGGCAACGACTTCCACTACCGGTGGAATCCTCAGGCGTATGCCGGGGCGGGGTACGCGGTAGTGATGGTCGATTTCCACGGTTCGACTGGATACGGTCAAAAGTTCAGCGATTCCATCCGCGACGATTGGGGCGGCAAACCGCTCGAGGACCTCAAGAAGGGTCTCGCCGCCGCCCTGGAGAAGTACCCGTGGCTGGACGGCAGCCGTGTGGGCGCGCTCGGCGCGTCGTACGGCGGGTACATGATCAATTGGATCGCGGGGAACTGGCCCGACGGATTCAAATGCCTGGTGAGCCACGACGGCAATCTCGACGAGCGCGCGGCGTACTACGACACGGAAGAGCTGTGGTTCCCCGAGTGGGATCACATGGGCACGCCGTGGGACAACCCTGACGGGTACGAAAAGCAGAATCCCGTGAACTTCGTCGGCAACTGGAAAACGCCGATGCTCGTCGTCCACGGCGGGAAGGATTTTCGCGTCGTCGAAACGCAGGGGATCTCCACGTTCACCGCGCTCCAGCGCCGCGGTATACCGAGCAAGCTGCTCTATTTCCCGGACGAAAACCACTGGGTTCTGAAACCTCACAACAGCATCCAGTGGCACGAAACGGTGATCGCGTGGCTGGATCAGTGGCTCAAGCCTGAAGCGGGGAAGTAACGCAATCGACCGGTTGGCTCGGATTTCCGCCGCGGGTGGCGCCGATGGGGCCCCCGGGCCGCGCGCAGCTTGCGAGCACGGACGGGGATATCGGCGACAGGACCCGCTGCGTCCGCTAGCCACCACTTCGTAGCCAGAGATAGAGTGCGGCCAGAGCGAGCGTCACCAGTGTTACCGGGATGCCGGTACGCGCATGGCGCCGCCAGTCGATCGTGATCCCCCGCTGGACCGCAATGTCGACGACGATGATGTTCGCGATGCTCCCGGGGATGAGGAAGTTTCCCGCCAGAGTGCTCGATAGACCGAGAATCGACGCGGCTTGCGAATGGTGCGCTAGAGGCAAGATCAGCATCACTGCGGGCACATTCGAGACGGCGTTACTCAGGAACGCAGTCAGTGTGAAGAGCCACTCAGGCTCGCCGAGGTGTACTCCGTGTGCCTCGAGCCCCGAGACGGCTTGCGCGACCAGTCCGACGTGCTCGAGCGCGTGGTTTACGATGAAGAGTCCGATGAAGAGCACGAGGAGCTGCCAGTCAACCAGCCCAAGCATGGAGCGCGAGTGGAGCTTTCGGCTGGTGAGCAGGTATCCGGCCGCGGCGAGAGCCACGATCTCGCGCGGCCACGAAGTGAAGAGGAAAGCGGCGAGGACGACGAGCGCCACGACGAGGCCCTTCGTGGTCTGCCAGCGATCGAACGGCTGCGGTTCTTCGTAATCGCCGCCCTCCGGGGCCGCCAAAACCCAACGGCCGCGGTGCTGCAGGGCGATCACCGCCCACGTCGCCGCGAGTCCCACCAGAGCCGGGAGCCCGGCGTCCGCGAGGTAGCCGGCGAAGGACACGCCCAGGGTTTGCCCGATCAACATATTCTGCGGGTTGCCGATGAGCGTAGCGGCGGACCCCACATTGGCGGCGGCAGCGAGTCCCAGCAAAAAAGGTACAGGATCGAGGCGGCGGTGCCGGCACGCATCGATGAGTACCGGCGCGACGGCGAGACACACGATGTCGTTGCAGAAAACGGCGGACAAGACGCCGACCG
>CAZYCB010000412.1:0-3051 GCA_964645735.1 uncultured bacterium
CGGTGGGAACCTCGGGGAACGAGCACACGACGAACAAAGACTTCCTGGGATCGCAGGGGGGGGACAAAGATTGGCTCGGGTACGACGACGGGACCCGGGAGCGGCCCGTGGGAGTCAAGGGCAACGATCTCGTGCGCGCGCTCCCCAACAACTGGGTCCCGGAGGGCCGGACCGCCCCCCTGAACGGCTCATACAGCGTAACAGCGGGAAACAACCATCTGATCGGCTCGACCGAGTTCGGGTACATCGCTGCGCTCATGTATCGATCGAAATACGAAGCGGCGGATTTCACCGAACGACCGACCTATCAGGGCTTCCCGCTTTTCAGCTTCGAAGGCACGCGCTACGAGCGGGAGGTGCTCTGGAGCGCGCTTCTCGGCCTCAATCTCCGCCTCGCCGCCGCTCACAAGCTGAGCTTCCGCGGCAACTACATCCGGACGGGGAAGGATCAAGTGAGCGTATCGAGCGGCTTGCCCGTGAGCGGCGAGTTCACGGAGCGCCAGACGATCAATTGGGATCAGCGCAAGCTCCAGCTCATGCACGTCGGCGGCGATCATACGTTCACGCGGCTCCGGAATCTCGGCTTCTCCTGGCGGTGGTACAGCGGCGTTTCGAAAGCCGAGGAGCCCGACCGCAAGCACGTCGAGTTCGAGCAGGGCGTCTGGCGCACCTTCAAGGACAATTACCGCACGTGGTCCAATCTCGACGAGGACTCGCGGGGCGCCGGCGTCGACTTCACGCTGCCCGTCGGGCCGGTTACCGCGAAGGCGGGATATCTCGCCGAGCGCAAGGACCGCACGTTCGATGCCGAGGCCTACTCGACCGACCCGTCGAGCGTCCGGCAGCCGAACTACGGCCTCCTCGTGCTGCCGATCGACTCGGTATTCGCCGCCGTCAATTACGGCTCGAAGATGTTCACCTTCGTTCCCGTCACGGTCTTCACGGGAGCGTACGACGCGAGGCAGCGGCTCGGCGCATGGTACGTCATGGGGGATTACGCGTTCGACGTCGGCCGCCTGCGGACGAGGATCACGGGAGGAGCGCGCACCGAGGACTCGCGCCAGGAAGTGAACACGGTCGCGGCGATCGACGATCCGACGCCCTTCACGGCGCTCGTGGACGAGAAAGACGTGCTGCCGTCCGCGGCGCTCACGCTGAGCCCCGTTTCCGCCGTGAACCTCCGGCTCGCGCACAGCCGTTCGGTGAACCGGCCGGAATTCCGCGAGATGGCGAACGTGCTCTACTACGATCTCGAAAACACGCAGAACGTCATCGGCAACCCGTACCTGCAACGCGCCCTCATCCGCAACTACGATGCTCGCCTCGAGGCCTTTCCCGCAGAGGGACAGGTGCTCGCCGTGAGCTACTTCCACAAGGACATCGAGAACGCGATCGAGGAAAAGCTCATCCCGGCGCCGGACCGCTACACCCGCACGTGGTTCAACTCTCCGAACGGCAAGAACTACGGATGGGAAGTGGAGGTCAGACAGTCGCTCGGAATCGTCCACCGGTTCGTGCGCGCGTTTTCCCTCGCGGGGAACTACACCCGCGTGCATTCGGCCATCGAGTACGAGGAGTCGCAGACGAACGAGCTCGGCGAGCACATCATCACGACGGCCGAGCGCGTCATGCAGGGACAGGCGCCGTGGACCGCGAACCTCTCCCTGCTCTTCTCGGAGCCGGCGTGGGGCACATCGGTCAACGTGCTCTTCAACAAGGTCGGCCGGCGTCTCGACGCGGTGGGGGACACGCGCGACGAGGACGTGTACGAGGAGCCGCGCACCCTCGTCGACGTCGCCGTGACGCAGCATCTCGCGAAGGGTTTCGAGACGAAGCTCGCCGTGAAGAACGTCGGCGCGAAAGAGATCGAGTTCACGAGCGGACCGCTTCGCGAGGAATACGCGACGGTATCCGTCGGGACGGAGTACGCCATTTCGTTCGCTTATAAATTCTGATGGGGGGAATCGGCATGACCTTCGAAGAAACATCACTGCGGCGCTTTCGGCGGCAGCGCGATGCATTTCTTCTTGAGAAAGGAGGTGAAGGGCGCGAGAAAAGGACCTTGTTAAATCCGTTCAGGCGGGGGTACGCGGAGAGGCCACACTTGCTCGACACATGCTGCGGACGCTCCGATCGCGAAACCCCGATTACGGAACACACGATTCGCTGTTGCATCGCAAGGAGGACTCAGCGATGAAGAAATGCATCCTGCTGCTGTTGATCGCTTCGCTGTTCGGAGCCGGACAGGCTCTGGCCTACGCGAAGCCGACGGCCGTGCTGGGCCCGGGGCTCAACTCCGGGCGCGCGGCGTATCATCAGGCGTGGAACCGGACCCTCTCGGCCGACACGGTTTACACGCTCACCGGCCTCTACTACGTGGATTCGCTTTACACGATCACGATCCCCGCGGGCACGACCGTCATGGGGGATACCGCGGCGACGCTCATCGTCAAGAGAGGAGCCAAAATCTATGCGACAGGTTCAGCGCATGCCCCGATCGTCTTCACGAGCCTCAAGGCCCCCGGGGAGCGTAATCCCGGCGATTGGGGCGGCGTCATCCTACTGGGACGCGCGCCGTGCAATAAGGTTGAACCTCTCATCGAGGGGGGCATCATTGGCGGGAGCTACGGAGGCAGCGTCGCCGCCGACACGACCGGCGTATTCAAGTACATCCGAATCGAGTACTGCGGATACCGCTTCCAGCTGAACAACGAAGTGAACGGCCTCACGATGGGCGGGGTCGGCTCCGGCACGGAGCTGCACCACGTGCAGGTGAGCTATTCCTTCGACGACTCCTTCGAGTGGTTCGGCGGCACGGTGAACGCCAAGTACCTCGTATGCTTCGGCGGCACCGACGACGAGTTCGACACGGACTTCGGCTACTCGGGGAACGTGCAGTTCGCCTTCGGGCTCCGCGATCCGTACTTCTGGGATCCGACGGGCGAGAGCAACGGGTTCGAGTCGGACAACGACGCCTCGGGGACCTCGGCCGCCGTCCCCTACACGTCGGCCGTGTTCTCCAACGTGACCCTCATCGGGCCGTATCTCAGC
>CAZYCB010000413.1:0-8842 GCA_964645735.1 uncultured bacterium
CTCAGGGACAGCGCGTATCTCAACGAGAAGGACGTGGAGTGGGTGAACAAGGTTCGCGCGTCGAAGCACGAAGCGCCCGTTAAGCCACTCTACACGATCGACGACGCCGAGGATTCCCTCGGTCATTTCGTCGGCATTCAGTACGACAAGCCCTTCCCGGTGGCCCCCGGAGTGACGGCGACCTTCCAGGACGCGGGACATATCCTTGGATCCGCATGCCTTCTCCTGGAAATCCACGAGAATTCCCGGACTGTTCGCGTGGGATACACCGGCGACCTCGGCCGAAAAGACATGCCCATTATCCGCGACCCGGATCCGCTCGAAGACCTCGATGTGCTCATCATGGAGAGCACGTACGGGAACAGGCAGCACGAGGATACGTCGGGTGCGGCGGAAGAGCTGGCGGGGATCATCAATCGCACGATCGATCGGCAGGGCAAGGTGATCATCCCTGCGTTTGCCGTGGGAAGAACCCAGCTTCTCATCTACGTGCTTCACGAACTCATCAAACGGGGGCGGATCCCGCACATTCCCGTGTACATCGATAGCCCAATGGCGTGCAACGCGATCGACATCTACCGCGCGCATCCGGAGTGTTTCGATCGCGAGACGTACACTCGCGTCGTCGAAGGCGACGAGGATCTGTTCACGCCGCCGGGGTTCACACTCGTTCGGAAAACGGAGTCCTCGATCCAGCTGAACTATCTCACGGAGCCGCACATCATCATCGCCGCTTCCGGAATGGCCGAAGGGGGACGGATCCTCCATCACCTCAAGCACGGTGTGGGAGACGAGCGCAACACGGTTCTCTTCGTCGGATTCGCGGCGGAGCACACGCTCGCCAGACGCCTCATGGACGGCGAGAAGGATGTGCGCATCTTCGGCGAGACCCACCGAGTGAAGTGCGAGATCGTCACCGTGTACTATTTCAGCGCGCACGCGGATCGCAACGGTCTCCTGGAGTTCGTGTCGAAAAGCCCCCCCGAAAGGCTCAAGAAGATCTTTGTCGTTCACGGCGAGCTCGATGAATCGGAAGCTCTCAAGAAATCGCTCCTCGAACGGGGGTACGGCGACGTCGTCATCCCCGAGAGGCTTCAGGTATTCACCCTTTAAGTCCGGGTTCGGCAGATGGGAGGGATTCCTCTCGCATTCACTGCTGAAAGGGGAAAACGATGAAAGGTTGGTGGATCGTGCCCGCGCTTCTCGTCATCATCGGGTGCTCGGGGAAGCGGGATCTCCAGATGGAAGCGCAGACGTTTCTGGAATACTACAACGACGAGTTCCAGCAGCTCACGTACGAGTCGTCGAAGGCGGAGTGGGCGTCCAACACGAAGATCGTCGAGGGCGACACGACGAACGCCTACCAGACCCGCATGGCCAACGAAGCTCTCGCGGCGTTCACGGGGAGCAAGGAGAACATCGACAAGACGAGGGCGTTTCTGCAGGAGAAAGAAGAGCTGCTGCCCCTCCAGGTGAAACAGCTCGAGAAGGTGCTGTACCTCGCGGCGGACAACCCGCAGACCGTGGAGGCGCTCGTCAAGGAGCGCATCAGGCTCGAGGCGGAGCAAACGGAGAAACTCTACGGGTTCGATTTCAAGTTGGGCGGGAAGTCGATCTCGACGAACGAGATCGACGACATACTCAAGCTCGAAAAGAACCTCGACAAACGGCTCGAGGCGTGGGCGGCGAGCAAAGAGGTCGGCAATAGCCTCAAGACGGGAGTCGTGGATCTCCAGCGGCTCCGGAACGAAACGGTGCGCGCCCTGGGGTATGCGGACTATTTCTCTTACCAGGTGTCCGACTACGGCATGACCACCCAAGAGCTGCGGTCGGCGATGCTCGATCTCAACCGCCAGATCAGACCGCTCTACCGGGAACTCCACACGTACGCCCGGTACGAGCTCGCGAAGCTCTACGGGGTAGAGGAAGTTCCCGCCATGCTCCCCGCTCACTGGCTTCCCAACCGCTGGGGCCAGGACTGGACCTCGATGGTCACCGTGCAGGGTCTCGACCTCGATGGTGCGCTCCGGGGAAAGGCGCCGGAATGGTTCCCGCAGGAGGGCGAGCGTTTCTACGTGAGCCTCGGCCTGCCGCCGCTCCCGCAGAGCTTCTGGGAGCGGTCGAGCCTCTACGCGCTCCCTCCCGATGCCGGCTACAAGAAGAACAACCACGCTTCGGCATGGCACATGGACGTCGCGAACGATGTGCGGTGCCTGATGAGCATCGTGCCCAACGCGGAATGGTACGAGACCGCGCACCACGAGCTCGGGCACATTTACTACTACATGGAGTACTCGAACCCAGATGTCCCCATCGTTCTCAGGGAAGGGGCGAATCGAGGTTACCATGAGGCATTCGGTTCTCTCATGGGGCTGGCGTCGATGCAGAAACCGTTTCTCGCCCAGCTCGGCATCGTCCCCGCGGATGCCCAAACGGACGAACTCCAGACGCTCTTGAAAGAAGCGCTGAACTACATCGTATTCATCCCCTGGTCGGCCGGCGTGATGACCGAGTACGAGCACGACCTCTATGCCGGAGAGCTGCCCGCCGATCGACTGAACAAGGACTGGTGGGATCTGGTGAGGAAATACCAGGGAATCGAGCCTCCGGCGCCTCGCGGCGAGGAGTACTGCGATCCGGCGTCGAAGACGCACATCACGGACGATGCGGCGCAGTACTACGACTACGCGATCTCATACATTCTGTTGTTCCAGTTCCACGACTACATTGCGCGGAACATTCTCAAGCAGGACCCGCACGCGACGAACTATTACGGGAGCAAAGAGGTCGGCAATTTTGTCGCGAAGCTCATGCGGCCGGGCGCGAGCGGGGACTGGCGGCAGATGCTCCGCGAGACGACGGGCGAAGAGATGAGCGCCCGGGCCATGCTCGCGTATTTCGCGCCGCTCATGGAGTATCTGAAAAAAGCGAACGAGGGCCGCACGCACACGCTGGAGGATATCTAAACCGGGCGGCGAGGCCGCAAGTTCACGGGGGAAGGTATCTGGGGCCGTCCGTTCGTCCGTGCCAAACGAAGTGCGGCCGTGCCGTACGGTCACCCCTCTAGGGGACGCGTGTCCGGCTGGAAGGACTCCATGAATTCGTGGAAGCTCTTTTCCCAGCGGGCGACCGTGCGTTCGGGCCCGACGAGTTTGACGAACCAGGGTCCGATCGGCGTCTCGATGACTCCGGCGAGCATGCGGAAGTTCGGCTTCTCCTCGCTCTCAGGCCCCATGGGCGTCGTCGTTTGGCGGAAAGTTCCGCTTACATCGACTGTGGTCTGCTGGAGTCCGTTTCGCTCCTTCTTGTCCACCTTCGCCGCGCGCGAGGAAGGCCTTCCGTCCGGCTGAACGAACTGATCGTACCAGCGGTCGAGATTCGCCTCGACGCTCCCTCCGGAGCCGGAAAAGTGGGACACGTAGCAGACGGCGTCTTCTTCATCCCCCTCGGTTCTTGACAGACGGTACTGGGAGAGACGCATCCCCGTCATCGGCTTCTCCTCGATCCACCCTTCGGGGGCCGTCCAGGCGAGCCCTTTGAACTGCGCAGCCGAAGCAGACTCGCCGCCTCTGGCAGGTTCCTGTTTCTGGCCGCACGCGGCCGTGAGCACGAGAATAAGTGCGAAAAACCATCTCGCCGTCATCGTTCCACTCCTGATGATGAAACCCGTTCGTCTTACATCTCTTGCGCGTCGTCTTCCGCGCCATGATACGGGCTCCAGGAGAGAATCGAAAACGATTTCTCGCTGGCTCCCCTGCCGTTCCCCCGCGGCCGCTAGCCGGCGAAGGCCATCCACTTGCCGTCCAATGGATTATCTGCCATAGTGTTGGTGGCCGCTTGCCCCACTGTCCAACCGCCCCGGGCGGGCAATGTCGACGTGTCGGTCTTCGACGTTCTCGGCCGGCGCGTGAAGCGCCTCTACGCGGACCAGACGCGTACGCAGGTAATCACGGTTCAGTGGGACGGGACCAACGATCGTCTGGAGAGAGTTCCCGCCGGAGTCTATTTCATCAAAGCGCTCGCGGCAGGCCTGGAAGGGTCGACGAAAGTCGTGATCGTGCACTAAAACAGGCGGCCGTCATCGCGCAAAACCCCAGGAGTCATCTTGTCTATGTGGGAAGACGTCTCGAAGTTCATACGAAAGCACAAGAGTTTTGTCCTCACCACGCACATCAACCCCGAGGGAGATGCGGTGGGCTCCGAGCTCGCGCTCGCCGCGTTTCTCAGGGATCTCGGCAAGCGGGTGACGATCGTCAATTCCAGTCCGACGCCCGCCAACTGTTCGTTTCTCCAGGGCGTCCGTGAGATCCGGTTGTATCCGGGCGACTACACCGCTGGCGTCCTCGAGAACGCCGATGCGGTCATGATCGTCGATGTGAACAACTGGGAGCACGTCGGACCGTTCGGAGCGGAAGTGCGAAAAAGCGACAAACCCCGCGCCTGCATAGACCACCATCAAGCGGTCGAGGAAGGTTTCGCCGGCATCACCGTCAGCGACACGCGAGCGGCCGCGGCGGGGCTCCTGATATACGACCTCATCGTGTCCATGCAGGGAGAGATCACGCCGCCTATCGCCGAAGCCGTCTACACGGCGATCTTCACCGACACGGGCTCGTTCCGGTTCTCGAACACGGACGAGCGCGTGTTCCGCGCTGCGGCCGATCTGTGCTCGAAGGGCGTGAACCCCTTTGCGGTCTACAGAAAAGTCTACGCGAAACGCTGGGGCGCCGCGCGGCTCATCGGGCACTCGCTCTCGACTCTCGCAAGCGCGGCGGACGGGAAGATAGCGTGGATTCACGTCACGCAGTCGATGTTCGGCAAAGCGGGAGCGGAGTACGAAGACAGCGACGCGCTTCTCGAGCTCATCCGGCCGGTCGAAGGCGTCGAGCTGTGTCTCGTCTTCAAGGAAGTGGCCGACGGTGGGATCAAAGTATCGCTTCGCTCCAACGGAAAGGTCGATGCCTTCGCGATCGCCAAGCGCCATGGGGGCGGGGGTCATCGGATGGCGGCGGGGATGACGCTCAACGGGCCGATGGAGACGGCGATGGAAAAGCTCATCGCCGAGTGCACGAACGAACCCGGCATCGCATCCTAGAACGAAAGTCCATGGAACGCGTCTACTTCATCGGCGTGGCGGGGGGATCGTGCTCGGGTAAGACCACGCTCGCCTGCGGTCTCGCGCGCCGGTTGGGCGAGTCCGGGACCGCCCAAATTTGCATCGACTCGTACTACCACCGGCTCTCCCCGGAGGCGCGGCGGGACATCGACCGCTACAACTTCGATCACCCCGACGCGCTGGATCGTGAGCTTCTCGTCGATCATCTGAGAACGCTCGCGCGCGGCGAAACGATCGAGAAACCGGTGTACGATTTCACGACGCACACGCGGACCGGGCGTGTCGAGGGCGTCGGCCCGGTGCCGTTCGTGATCGTGGAGGGCCTTTTCCCACTCTACTGGGATGCCGTCCGCGCGCTCCTTGGAACGAAGGTTTTCATCGAGGCGCCGCACGACGTCTGTCTGCGCCGGCGTCTCGAGAGGGACGCGGCGCAGCGGGGACGGCCGCGAGAGGAAGTCATCCGCCGGTACAACGAGATGGCCCGGCCGATGTACGAAAAGTACGTTTTGCCGAGCCGGCGGTACGCGGACGTCGTGGTCGATGGCGAGCGGCTCAGCGAGGAAGGCGTGGCTGCGGTCCTGCGGCACGTCGTCAGCAATTGCGCGGCCGGCTGGTGATCGCGAGCTGGAGGGTCGTTGAGAGCCCTGAGCTCCGCTTCCCTCGGCTTCCCGCCTTCGGCGGGCGAACCTCGGTTGCACCCGATAAGGCCTCACACCGACCCTCCAGCTCGCCTGATCTCAACCACTCGACCGGGTCAAGCTGCGAAGCCGTTCCACGATCGGCGGCAGGATATCGAGGACGCGGTCGATTTCTTCTTCTGTCGTATAACGGCTGAGCGAGAACCTCACCGATCCCACGGCCAGCGAGCCCGGAACCCCCATCGCCTTCAGCACGTGAGAAGGTTCGATCGCCCCCGTCGAGCACGCCGATCCGCTCGACGCGCAGACACCCGCCTCGTCGAGCGAAATGAGAATCGATTCTCCTTCGACTCCATCGAATCCGATATTCGCCGTGTTGGGAAGCCGCGGTTCGGCGGCGCCGTTTCTCTCGCTTCTCGGTACGCGCTCCAGGATGCCGCGTTCGAGCTTGTCGCGGAGCCGGCGGACGGCGTCGGTTCCCCCGGCCAAGTGCGTCTCGGCGAGCGCGAGGGCTTTGCCGAAGGCGACGATGCCAGGGACGTTGGGTGTCCCGCTTCGCCTCCCTTTTTCCTGCCCGCCGCCGACGATGAGCGGCAGCGCGCGCGTGCCGCGGCGGATGAAGAGGAGCCCCACTCCTTTCGGCGCGTGGAGCTTGTGGCCGGAGAGGGTAAGGAGATCCGCGCCGGTCTTTTCCATATCGACGGGGATCTTGCCGGCGGCCTGAACGGCATCCACGTGGAGCAGCGCTCCCCGAGATTTGGCGATCTCGGCGATCTCGGCGACGGGGAATACGATTCCGGTCTCGTTGTTGGCGTGCATGATCGAAACGATCGCCGTGTCCGCGGTGATCGCACGCGCGAGCCCGGAGAGGTCGAGCGCGCCCTCGCGATCCACGCCGATGTATGTCACGCGGTACCCCGACCGCTCGAGCTGCTTGCAGAGCTCGAGCACGGATGCGTGCTCGACGCTCGAGGTGACGATGTGGCGCTTGTCGGGAGCCGCCTCGAGGACACCCCGGATGGCGGCGTTGTTGCTCTCCGTGCCGCCGCTCGTGAACACGATTTCCGACACGCGGCATCGGAGGAACGCCGCCGCCTTTTCCCTGGCTTCGATCAAGGCGGCCGTTGCCCTGCTGCCGGCACGGTGGACGCTCGACGGGTTTCCATAGTGGTCCGTGAGATAGGGAAGCATCGCGTCGAGGACTTCGGGGGCTACGCGCGTGGTGGCGTTGTTGTCGAAATAGATCGGAATCATACGATATCATTAATAACGCCAATGTGTTTTGTCAAGCTGCCAGAGGTGCGGCGTGTCTCGCGTGTTGAAACCGCTCCCAAGCTGGTGTATCCTGGTAGCCCCGACACCGGGGTGCTCAGGAACTCGACGCCCATCACTCACCGAGATCGAGCGTCGCTGCCGGACATCCGAAGGAGATAACATGCCCACGCAGAAACGCGTTGGCCTCATCATCGTTCACACGGGGAATGGCAAGGGCAAGACGACGGCGGCCTTGGGCACGGCGCTCCGAGCGGTCGGCTGCGGGTTCAAGGTATTCATGGTTCAGTTCATCAAGGGTTCATGGGACTACGGGGAGCTCCACGTCGTAGAACGTCTCGCGCCTTATTTCGAGATCAAGGTCATGGGCGAGGGCTTCACGTGGGAAACGAAAGACCGCGAACGGGACACCGAAGTGGCGCTGAAGGCCTGGGAGTTCTGCAAGGAACTCATACGAAAGAACGAACACGATCTTCTTGTTTTCGACGAAATCAACAACGCGATCGACTACGGGTATCTCGATGTACACGACGTCGTCGAGGCTCTGAAGAACAAGCCGGCGGAAATGCACATCATTCTCACGGGGCGTAACGCGTCGCGAGAAATCATCGACATCGCGCACCTCGTGACCGAAATGCGCGAGATCAAACATCCTTTTCATCAGGGAATATACGCTCAAAAAGGAATTGAGTTCTAGGCCAGCTCTCAGCAAGCGTTCGATCTCGAGGAGGATTCATGGATCTGGGTTTGAAGAATAAGGTAGCGGCCGTCGCCGCGTCGAGCCGGGGTTTGGGATACGCCGTCGCGCGCACTCTTTCCGCCGAGGGGGCACGTGTGGGCATCTGTTCGCGGAGCGAGGAAAACGTTCGGGCGGCCGCGGAACGGATCGCCAAAGAAACGAAGGGAGAGGTTTTTCCCGTTGTGGCCGACGTGTCGAAGCGCCAGGAGGCGGTTCATTTCGTCGAGAGCGTGACCAAGAAGTTCGGTCGTCTGGACATCCTCGTAACGAACGCGGGCGGGCCCCCGCCGGGGGGATTCGAAGATGTCACTCTCGACGACGTCGATCTCGCCTACCATCTCACGCTCGAGAGCGCCATTGCGATGATGACCGCGGCGATCCCGCCGATGCGCGAGCGGCATTGGGGACGGATCGTCAACATGCTCTCCCTTACGGTGAAGCAGCCCGAGCCCACCTTGCTCATGTCGAACACGATGAGGACGGCGCTCGTCGGGTATACGAAATCCGTCGCTCGGGAAATCGCGATGGACAACGTGCTCGTGAACAACGTGGCTCCCGGCTACACGCGGACCGAGCGTCTCGAAGAGCTCGCTCAGGATCTGGCGAGAAGGGGCCGCGAGGGCGAAGGGGATGTCTATCACGACTGGGAGAGGAACATCCCCATGGGCCGCCTCGGCGAGCCGGAAGAACTCGCAAACGTCGTCGCGTTCCTGTGCTCGGGGGCGGCGAGCTACGTCACGGGCGTGACGATCCAGGTGGACGGCGGGTTGATCAAGGGGCTTCTATAGGAGATCCGATCCCCCATCAGAGTGCCGGGGGATTTCCTGTCGGGATACAACGGTAGAGAGGGGTTCCAAATCGATTTGGAACCCCTCTCTGCTTTCCGCGACGCCTCGGGCAGACGCGTTATTTCAAAAGAACCATTTTCTTCGTCTGATCGAAGTTCTTCGCCGCGAGCCGGTAGAAGTACACACCGCTCGCCACGAACTGGCCCTCGTTACTCGTGCCGTCCCACGTGACCGCGAATCCTTCCGCGCGCGGAGCCTGCTCCTCGTTCATCAAGGTGCGCACCAACTG
>CAZYCB010000414.1:0-2803 GCA_964645735.1 uncultured bacterium
ACTTTCATCGAGGCGCTCGATGTGGCGATCGGCGGGAAGTCGCTTGGCGAGGGGCGCGGATCCACCTTCCCCGCGGGGCGGGTCCGGGTGATGACGATCCATTCGGCGAAGGGGCTTCAGTTCCCTGCGGTGGCCGTCCCCGGGATCAAGCGGGGGCAATCGAATTCCGATGGGTTTCATCTCTCCAAGCGCGCGGGGCTTTTTCTCTCGAAGAAAGAGGAGTGGGGAAGAGGATACACCGATAGCGATACCTACGAGGGCGAGAAAGCGGACGGCGAACAGGAGGAGTTGTGTCTTCTCTACGTCGCGATGACTCGGGCGCGGGACCACCTTTTCTTGAGCTCTCCTTTTCCCAACGGAATCGAAAAGGGCGAAAAAGGAAATCTCTTCGAACGTGTCCTCGACGTGCTCCACGGGAACGCGATTCTCCACGAGGAGATCCGGGATGTTCCGGAGTTCGAGTGTCGCTCGAATGCCGGCGAGAACGCGCCGGAAGATGATGTGCATCGCGACGCGCTCGCCGCCAGTCTTCTCGACGAGTGGTCGCTCGAACGGGCGAGGCTTGACGGCGCGAGGACCATTCGCGCTCGGGCGCGTGAGATCGAGTTCGCCACGTGGCGGCATCTCCACGCGTTCGCCGAGTGTCCGCTCATGTATTACTACCGCTATGTGACGCGGATGGCCCGCCTGGCTGAAACCGACGAATCCGATGGTGTGGCGGGTGTCGAGGAGGCGGAGGAGTTTTCGGGCGAAACTCGTCTACTCCACGGTCTCGATCCCAAAACGTACGGCTCATTCGTTCACCGGCTGCTCTTCGAGTGGATGTCTCCGGGTTCTACGTGGGAAGCGGCGCGCGCCGCGCGGGAAGCGGCGGGAGTCGAGCCCGAAGCGGGCGAAGGCGCGCGCGGGACGGCGGCCGGGGCGCGCGAAACGCCGGGGGAGAAATTCGTCGACGACCTCGCCGACCGTTTTGGAATGACGCCGGCGCAGAAGAAGTCGGTTCGACGAGCTGCGTGCGACGTGCTCGACGCCGTCGCGGCGTCCGGCCTCGCGGAACGCGGTCTGGTGGAAGCGCTGGAGCTGCCCGTCGCGGCGCGCGTCGACAAGATCCTCTTCAGAGGGACCATCGACCGGATCGACCGCGTGAACGGGGCGCTCGGCCTCATCGATTACAAGGGGAAGACGCCTCGCGACGAATACACGTATCAGCTTCGTTTCTACGCGTGGGTTCTTCGGAAGGCGGGAGTGACCGTCTCGGACGCGCACCTCTGCTACCTCAAGAATCCGGTCGAGAGCGTCGTCGTGGATGTATCACCGGCGCGGCTCGACGAGATCGAGAACGATGCGCTTCGGCTGGAAGAGTCCATCGCGGAGGGCCGTTTCGAACCGTCGCCGGGGTGCGCGTGCGGGGAATGTGCGTTCCGGAGCATGTGCCGGCACGGGGAGTGATGGCGTTGGGTGGAGCGCTGGGGGGCGGGGCGCCGAATTTGTATGAGAGTCGGATGGCTTGTTTTCAGGATGGGAACAGCCGACGTCGAGTAGCGTCCGAAAGACCTCCAGCGGAAGGGCGGGGGTGTCGGTTCTGGTCCAATCTGGGGAGGGATGGGGGGTTGGCGATGAACTCGCAGAGACCTGTTAGACCGTGGTCCATTCATTAGCATTCGTTACAGCGCTGAACCGCCTGAATACCGCGAGGCTAGCAACCATCAAGGATACACTCTCCAGATGGATTCGGGTTCAATTCGACCTTGTCTTGCGCGTGTTAGGCTTCGCGTGTCCTGCGATGCATTTGCGCCGGTTACCCCTTCTTTTTCCGAGACACTGCAATCATCCCAATCCCGAGCACTCCGAACGCGACCGCGCCGGCCGTTGTCCCCTTTGTCGATCCGAACACCAGAATCAGCGCTCCGACGACGCAACAGATGATTCCAATAATGAAACGGTCCTTTCTCATCTTCTCCTCCTCTGACGGTCGAAAGCCTAACGGCCTGGCAATAAGATGCGGGCGCCGCAGGCGACCGGCAGCTTCATTGCCGTGTTAGCCGGCGGGTGGGCCGTTGCCTCGAACACGGGATTTTCTGGCGCTCGCGATGGCGATCACGAGGAACACAGTGCCCGATCCGAGAAACACACCGTTCGGTCCCTCGCCTTTGACCACGGGAATGAGGGCTGCGATGAAGGAAATGACGCTGGTTGCGGCAAACAGCCACACACCCGCTTTTTGTTTAGTCAACTTCTCACCTATCTTTCGTCGTTTGGCTAACTTCTACTAGACGGCAATTCCACTCTCAATTTCTACCATACCGAAATGTTATGCATAAGTCGAGTGTGACTTCGCCTACTCTGGGGACGCGGTCTTGACGATTCATCGAGCTCTCGGGAGGGCGACCACGATGGTTCGCAAATCGTCCAGCCCGGGGAGCCAATTTCTTGCTAGATCCCGGTTGTCGGCGGTGATGGACGCGCGCTGTTCCGCCGTGACGATTTGTCGTCCCGCGACGGGTTGTACCGCCCCATGGCCGGTTTCTCGAGATCCCTCCTTGAGATCACGATCTCTGATCTCAATGACGGTGCGGCAACCTACAACTTCACACGGGCGGAAATCCCTTTTTGAGATCTGTCGGTAAGACGTCTTATCGATTCTGCCATGGTGGCCAAAGCACCTTTGCCGGTTGAACATATTGAGTCGCAGATTCTACTGATCCGGCCGGGAATGGTCGGTGGCGTCCACGTGAGCGGCGCCGCGAATTTCCTGAAGAGCTCGCCTAGAGCCCTTGAGACCTACAAGAGCAATCCGTCGATC
>CAZYCB010000415.1:0-2453 GCA_964645735.1 uncultured bacterium
CCCGAGGTCGCGCCCGATATGCTGCATGCCGTTCCGGTGTTCCCCGTCCAGAGGACGTAGTTGAACTGGCTGGAGGGGCCCTGGACGTACACGCCTCCGCCGATCATCGCGCTGTTGGTGAGGACGGTGCCGCCGTTCATCGCCACCGAAGAGGCGAGATCGCCGTAGAGACCGCCGCCGATCGTTTTTGTCTGATTCCCCTCGATCCTCACCGACGTCATCGCCACGCCGGACCCTTCGATGTGGATCCCGCCTCCCCACCCGAGGTATCCGGACATCCCCGAGGAGTTGTTCGATATCACGTCCCCGTTCATGGAGAGCCCCGAGGTGCTCTTCACGAACATGCCTCCCCCGTTCATGCTGCCCGACATCGTGGGATCGGCGACGTTCGCGTGGATCGTGTTGCCGGAGAGGGCGAGCGAGGTCGAGTTCATGATGCAGAGCCCCCCTCCGTTCGCCGGCTGGGCCGCGTAGAGGAGGCTATTGTCGTGTATCGAGTTGTTCGCGATCGTCCCCGTGCAGGTGTCGAGGTAGATGGCCCCGCCCTGCGCCGCGGTGCAGGCGCGGATCTCGTTCCCCGTGATGCCGACGGTCGATTCGAACGCGTAGATTCCGCCGCCCCCGCCGAACGACCCGTCGTGCGCCTGGGAATTGCGTATGAGGCAGTTCGACACGATGAGCGGCGAACTCGACGCCCAGATCGCGCCGCCGTAACGGCCCGTGCCGATAATCGGATCGACCTGCGTCGTCCCCGTGCCGCCGTAGATCTCGAAGCCGTCGATCACCGTCTGGCCCGCGGCCGAGGGGCCCACCTCGATGTTGCCGCTGAGCGATAGGACCGTCTTACCCGACACGACATCGCGCGAGGTGAACGACGAGTTCCACGCGCCGTACATCTTCACGCCCTGCGGGATCGAGAGATTTACGCCCGTGTACGTCGTGGAGAGCACGAGAACGGAATCGCTCGCTCCGGCCGCGGAAATCGCGGAGGCGAGCGCCGTGGCGGCGTTTCCAGGCGTGACGTACGGGAAGACGTTCCCGCCGGAAGGCGAAGCGTAGTGTTTGGTCGAGAGCTTGACCTCGAAAGCGTTCACGATCGTGGAGGATTGAAGGTCGCGGTTGTAGACGATGACGTTACGCAAGCCCACAGTCGCGGTGTTCGAAATGGTGATGTTCGCCTCGAACGAGGTCGAATTGATGAGGTTCGTATAATTGAGGGTGACGTCCGTCCCCATGGCCACGTACGCCCCGTAGACGAAGTTCGACCCCGATACGGTGATGGTCCTCGTCACTCCCTGGTAATCGCTCCCGGGTGAGACGTTTGTCGCCACGGGCGCCGGAAGCGGCGTCGGCGCGCAGCCCGTTCCTCTCCACCCTATCTGCGCGGGCGTGTACGGGCAAAGGTTGAAGCTATTCGCCTTCATCATGCACGAGTAGCTGGTCCCTCCCTCGCAATCGACGCAGTTGTCGTTGGGATAGTTCACACCACTGTAGGCGCAGTCGCAGCCGCATGCCCCGGCGTACTCGTCGCACGCCCAGAACGCATGACCTGTCTCGTGGGGGAAAACCTGCGTCGGGTCCCACCCACCGGCCCTGTAGAGCGCCACTAGGTAAGGGCCGCCGACATAGCACCACGCCGTGCTGTAATCCAAGAAGTTCATCGATCCGATGGGGTTATACGGAACGAAGGCCGAGTACGCCCAGTTCGTGCCGTATGTCGACCGCTGCCATGTGTTGAAGGCGTTCACTCTCTGGGTGTGGATGCCCAGCGTATAACCGAACTGACCCATAACGATCTCCACCCACGTCCTCGCGTTGGGGGCGGCGCCCGTGCCGTTGTGCTTGACCGGCTCGTAGCCCTGCTGGCATCGCGTATCGGTGCCCGGATAAAAATGAACCATGAACGCCGCCCAGCAGTCGTAGTAGTTGTCCGCCATCGAGGTCCACCACGCGAGCCCCGTGTTCACCTTGTTCACGTACTCCTGCATCGCCTCCTGCGTCCAAGTGAATTCGTTGGCATCGATGGAGCCGTTACTCTCCACCATGAAGATCGTCACCGATATCGTCCCCGTCATCGAATCGCTGTTCCCCATTGTCTGTCCGGGAGCCTGCGAGACGAGAAGCCCCTGATCTTTCAGCTTCTGGATGTCGAGACCCTGGGCCTCGAGGTTCTTGAGATATCCTTCCTGATCCATGGGGGGGGCGACGAGGGCATCGTGCATCATCGGCTTCGGAGGTTCCGCCGCCACGCGCGCCGCCTGTTCGAAGTAGTCTTTCTGAATGTCTCCCCGTGCGACCGAGTTGAAGTAGTTCACCACAGCGCGCGTCTGAAAATCCGCCGCCCGCACTTCACCGGCGAGCACTTCCGTGTCGTAGATTCGTTCGATGCCGGCCACCCCGATGAGTTCGGCCCGCCTGTCCGCCGGGATCCAGCCGAGAATGAGCGAAGGGGG
>CAZYCB010000416.1:0-4681 GCA_964645735.1 uncultured bacterium
AGGAATCGGCGGAGCACTTCCTTCGCATTGTCATCAACCGCAATGCTCACGATGAAGTTGAGCTCCGGATTGTCCGTCTTCACATTCTGGACCGCAAGATCGCGGTAGGAGCTGCACACGCGTTTCACCAGCTCGATCTGGTTGATCTCGATCAGGCTGGCCTCTTTCTCACTGCCGACGTTCGCGAGATCCTCCTGGTCATCGATCCCCATCGTGAAAACCACGTAGTCGCGGTCTCGCCCGATCGCGATGTTGTAGTACTCGATCTTCTCCCAGATGCCATCGTCGACACCGTTCTTCTTCTGGAGAATGTTAGCCAGGATTGCGTTTCGGATCACGGGGATGCTGTCGCGTATCGTCTCCTCCTTGCCCCTGTTCTCCGACAGCAGTCGGTTGAAGCTGTTCTCCAGGTAGCCTAGCTCATCCCCGTCAGCGCCGTCGGTTCGCGAATCGTAGGCGTTCAGGGTGCCAACGAGCCTTCGGATCGGCCTGTACAGCCCCAACGCTACGACGAGCGATGCGAGAAGGCCGACCGCGAGACACCCTCCGAGGATCAGGAGCAGCTGGATCCGCAGGGTCCGGAGACTCGATCTGACCAGCTCCGCCGGCAGGGAATAGAAGTACTTCCACGCCACCGTCTTGGATTCAACGTAGGAAATGAGGTATTTCTTGCTGTCAACACGCTCGAGGAAGTCGCCTTCGCGATGGCCTTCGGTCTCACGCAAGGCCGTCTCTATGGCTTCCTCGGGAAGCCCTGCACGAACGTCAGATCGTGCCGCGACGACCTTGTTCCTGTCGTCGACGATGAATACGCTCGCCGCTCTTTCATCCTCGATCGAGTTCAGAAGATCATCCAGGCAGGCGCTGTCCATGATCAGGAAAAGCACAATGTTCGAACCGGCCTTGACGGGGCCGATTGGCTTGACGAACGCGACGACGTTCGAGTCGCCGAGATTGACATTTTTGATGTGGATCCCCGACACCGAGGCGGCTCCGTAGTCCAGCTCCCCCATGATCCTGTCGATCAGCTTGTTGTTTGTCTCGAGATAGGTCTTGTCGAAGCCGAATGACGTCATCTGGTCCTTGTCGAGTATCCGACCCAGAGAGACGTCGACAACCTTTCCCTGTCTCTCGTAGTAGATGAAACCACTGTCAATGGCCTTGTTGTATACGATCTTGGAGTTCAGTCTCTCGAGAGACTCGATGACTTCGGCGATGTACGTTTCCCTCTGCTCATAGAGAGTCATGAATATCTCGACCGTGGAGTCGTAGGCGAGTTGCAGGCAGGAGTAGCGCATGTTCGCGATGGTTTCTTCGACCGAATTCCGGACCTGATTAAGCGTGCTTAAATTAGCGCTGATCAGGTTTCGCTCCATCGCGTTCTTCAGGTTCACGTAGTAGATGGAGCTCAAGACGGCCATGATGATGAACACGAGCAGGAAGAAGTAGAGGAATAGCCTCGTCTTGTAACTCGAGGCTCTGCCGAGTATGCGTTGAAATCTTCTCCTTCGTTTGTTCATAGCCATGCCCTCGACAACCGTACACGCCATCCGGAACCCATCATGCGGGGGAAGGAGTCAGCCCTTCACGACGAGCTTCACCTCTGACAGATTCATCGAGTCGCGGCCCACCATGATTCTGAAGGATCCCGGCTCGACCACTTCTTCCAGCTTTCCGTTGATCGTCTTCAGCTCCTGGTGCCCGATCCGGAAACTGATCCTCTCGTGTGCGTGTTTCCCGATCCGTACCCGTTTGAAACCTCGCAGTTCCTTGACGGGCCTCGTGAAGCTGCTGTACTCGTCGTACACGTACAACTGAACGATCTCGTCCGCGTCGTAGTCCCCCGTATTCGTCACGGTGATGCTGACCTCGGACTCCTCGCCGGGACCGATCACGTCTCTCTGCAACCTGATGTCAGTGTACTCGAACCGAGTATAGCTCAAGCCAAAGCCGAATGGATACAGGGGATCGCCGGGCAGATCGTGGTAGTTCTCGATCGTTCTTGGTTTCTGATGGTAGTATATCGGGAGTTGCCCGACGTGGCGCGGGATGGACACCGTCAGTTTGCCGGACGGGCAGCAGTCGCCGAACACGATGTCCGCGATCGCATTGCCGCCCTCGCAGCCGGGATACCACGCCTCGAGGATTGCATCGCAGTTCTCGGCGATCCAGGTTGCCGTGATGGGCCTCCCGTTGATCAGGACCGCGACGATTCGCTTCCCGGTCGCCTTGAGGGCCTTGAGAAGCGTCATCTGTGACTCGCTCAGGTCGAGGTTCGCCTTGTCGACGTGCTCTCCGCAGTCGGTGTCGCTCTTGCTGCCGGGTAGTCCGTCCTTCCAGCTGCTGCCGCCGACTACCGCGATGATGACGTCAGATTGTCCGGCAACCTTGACGGCCTCATTCAGGGAAGCAGTATCGTGGCTGTTTCGCCTGCATCCCTTCGCGTAGAGCGTCCGCGCGCCGAACGCCTCGGCAGCGTCCCTGATGCCCTGGTAGACCGTGCAGATGTCCCGCGAGCGCTGTATCGTTGCGTAGTCCCCGATCTGGCACAGGATGTTGTCCGCGTTCGGACCGATGACCGCGATTGTCTGCTTCTCCCTCCGCAGCGGAAGAGTCGTCTCGTTCTTCAGCATGATGATACCCTGCCGAGCGGTTTCGCGCGCCAGCTCCCGATGCTCGGCGCATCCGACCAGCTTCAGCCTGTCCAGGTTGACGTAGGGATTGTCGAAGAGACCGAGCCTGAACTTCACGTAGAGAACCCGCGAGACGGCATCGTCGATCCGCGCCTCGGGCAGGCGACCCTTGCTGCAGGCTCCGTCCAGATAGCGGAAAGGATAGTGGGCGATATCGACATCGACGCCTGCGTTGAACGCCATCACTTCGGCGTCCTCCCCGGTCTCCGCGACTCTGTGAACCGAGTGGAGTCTTTCGACTCCATCCTGATCTGCGATGATGTACCCCTTGAATCCCCATTCGCCCTTCACCACGTCGGTCAGCAGCGCGCGGTTGCAGTGGTTGTGGACGCCATCCACCTCGTTGTATGAAGGCATCAGCCCCAGCGCGCCGGCCTGGACTGCCTTCTTCCACGGCCACAGGTAGTTTCTCACGAACTCCCTGCCGAGCACCGCGCACGGATTGCAGTTGTGCCCTCCGGTCGGCGCGCCGTGTCCGATGAAGTGCTTCAGCATCGCGACGACGGCGTTCTCGCCGAAGTTGTTCTCGTTCTGCATCCCCCTCACGGCGGCACAGGCCATCTCACCGACCAGGTAGGGATCCTCGCCGTAGTTTTCCTCCGTTCGCCCCCAACGCGGTTCCAGCACGAGATCGATGATGGCGGTATCGCTCATGTAGGAGCCTTGCGCACGGCTCTCGGAAGCAATGGCTGCGGCTACGCGCTGGTAGTGTTCCGTGTTCCACGTGCTGCCCATCAACAGGCCGACCGGAAAGACGGTGGACCCCACCGACATGTGCCCGTGCGTTGCCGGATTGCCGTTCAGGATGGGGATATGCAGTCGCGTGTTCTCCAGATTGTACTTCTGCATCTTGTTCACGAACTCCGCGCACATTCTCGGCGTGAGCGCCTTGTCCGCTTCCGCATCCGCTTGCTCATCGAAGCGCGCGAAGAAGATGGAGAACCCCAGGCCGTCCCCCTTCAGGACCTCTTCGGCTTCGTCGGAGAGTTCCACCTCGTCGCCGACTCTCCGGTACAGCTTCATGAGGGCTTCATTCGACCTGAGTTGGCCAAGCTTTTCCTCAATCGTCATTCGCCCCAGAAGGTCACTGACTCTGTCTTCCAGGGACGCTGTTGAGTCTTCGTAGACGAACATCGAGAGCACTCCTTTGCAGGCTTCAGCCCTTCACGGCACCAATCGTGATCCCGCCAACGAAATAGCGCTGGAAGAACGGATAGATGAAGACAATCGGCAGGGTGACAATCATGGTAGTGGCGGCCCGGATCGTGACCGGCGTAATACTCATGAATTTCCTGTAGGCCAGCTGCATCTCCCGTACTTCAGACTGGTCCTGAACCTCGGCCAACAGCCTCCTGAGCATGATCTGAAGATTGTCCCAGTGACCGTTCGTGCAGAACAGGCTGACGTCGAACCAACTGTTCCATTGATAGACGCCCGCGAATATGGCGATGCACGCAAATACCGGTGACGCCATCGGGATGATGATACGGAAGTAGATCGTGATCTCCCGCGCTCCGTCGATCCGCGCGGACTCGGCGACGGCCTCGGGGATGTTCTGCATGTACGAGGCCATGATGAGCATGTAGTAGGTGTTGAACAGATGCGGCAGATAGTAGACATGGAACGTGTTGTTCAGATGGAGCCGGATGATGAGAATGTAGAACGGTATCAACCCACCCATCACGTACATCGAAATGATGTACAGCAGTCTCATGAGTCTTCGTCCGGAGAAACTGCGGACCGTAACGACGTACGCCAGGAGACCGGTACAGACAACGCACGTCAAGACACCGACAACGACCCGCAGAACGGACACGAGGGCGCCGCGCAGGAGTGTCTTGTTCTGGAACACATACTCGTAGTTCTCCAATGAAAACTTCCTCGGCATGAAGTAGATGCCACCATATGCAGCATCAAGACCCTCATTCAGAGAGACCGCCATCTGGTTGACGAATGGATAGATCATGATGCCGGTCAGCAGGAGCAGG
>CAZYCB010000417.1:0-3478 GCA_964645735.1 uncultured bacterium
ATCCTGCAAAACACGCATTCCTGCATCGGAACCCCCTTGTGATGTGAACGATGCTGTCAGCGCTTCGGCGCTTCCGGCGGCGCGGGTTTGGGCCGTTCGGCGAAAACGACGGCGGTGAAAACGGAGATCCGCGTATTCTTGTCCCGCCACGCGTCGGATCGCAATCCCGCTTTTTCGCACGCGCATCCGAGAAACCTTTCCACATCCCAGTCCTGTTCGACGGCCACCTGAGGGAGGAGCAGGCCGCGGTTCATTCCTCTCTCGATGATGAGACCGTGCTGGCCGACGAGTATTTCATCGGGGGAATGGATGCGGCGCGAAGGCGACAGCACGGATATTTCGAGATCGACCGCGGAAAGTTCTCTCGAATCGAGCGGGAGAAAACGCGGGTCGCTCGTCGCGGCGGCGCGGGCCATTTCCCTCACGGTGTCCTTGAGCGGCTGCCTGGGCTCGAGCGTTCCGATGCAGCCTCTCAAGCGCCCCCCGACCTTGAGCGTCACGAAGGCTCCGCGCATCGCCATGAGGTTCGGCGTCGACACGTCGGCCGGCGGATCCGTGGACACACCCGCCGATCTCTCGACGGAGCGGCGGGCCAGTTCGAGAAGATAGCGCTGCTCCGCTTGTGTGAGATCCCCTTCCTGCTCGGCGCGGTCTTCGCCGATGCGAATCTTTTCGCCGCATTCGCCCGCTCGGAGCACCGCTGCGGCGTATCCCACCACGGAGTCGCGTTCGCCGGTGACATCTCCCGAGTTTGCGGTGTAGAGAATTCGGCACCCCGCGGCGCCCGCTTCGTGTCCGGCGATGAGGGAAGCGATGATGGGGCCGGCGCCGCACGCCTCGCACTCGCCGTGACGGATCGACTCGTAGAGCCCGTGCGGATCCATTTTAGCGACGAGGCTGCAAAAGAGGCCGTCCATCGATTCCGCCGTCTCGTACGCGTGGAAGTGGGAAAGATCGGAGCTGACGACAACGAGTGTGTCGGCGCGCGCCATGTGCGGAGCCATCGCCTTCCCGAGAGCCGAGCAGAGTTCCCAGTTCTGATCGCCCATGACGATGGGGACGATGCGAAAGTCCTCGAGGACGCTCTGAAGGAAGGGGAGCTGGACCTCGAGGGCGTGTTCCTGCCGGGACATCCCGGGCTTGAAGTGGCCGTTTTTCGAGAGCCGTATCCAGTGCGGATCGCTCGAGGCGATCGAGCGCGCCGCCTCCTTGTCGATCTCGATGCGGCCGAGCGGGGTTTCGTACGCGTCGCCGTCGAAGATCGAAGCGAAGGGGAAGTACTCCATGTGCGAAGGGCTCACGACGATGACGGTGCGGATCCCGAGGTTCTCGATCAGCTTGTATCCGTGCGCGGCCACGTGCCCCGAGTACACATATCCGGCGTGCGGTTCGATGAGCGCGAGCGGTCTTCCCTCGAGAGGGCTTTTCGGAACGCGAGAGAGATACGACGCGATGTCCCGCCGAAGGACTTGGGGATTCGAAGGGTAGAACGTGCCGGCAACGGCGGGTTTCCGGACGCTCGTGGTTTTGTCCGTCACGGCAACGCCACCTCGCTTGCGATGTGAGGGAGGACGCGGAACGTTGTCTCACGTGGATTCTATTCGTGTTCGCCCGCGGCGGCAAGGGTTAAGGCGCCGTCGGCACGCCGAAACTCTTCTCGAACGCCGACAGGGTAACGGCGTCGATCGTCGCCAAAGCGCCGGTGGAGCGGCTCCAGGCGTACCTCGAAAAACCATCCGGGGCGGAGTCGCCGACGACGAGTTCGTCGAGCGAGCGCCCTCGCGCACCGAAAAGCGTGAGGCGCAGAGCAGGCCTCTCGAAGCCGTATGCCCCCGCGTCCCGATACGTCTCGTGGAGGACGGTATCGAACTTGAGGCTCTGGATCTGCGAAAAGAGACCCCGGGCGGCCTCGGCGTCGAGACTGCCGAACTGCGGGTTCTCGAACGTCCACTTGGCATCGGCCTCGAGGAGCGTGACGGTGAACCGCGGGGTTTCGAGCGTCATCTTCACGACGGCATCGAGTCCGGATCTGAAGAAGCGGCGGTCGCGGAGCGTCCCGATCGTCTCGAGAAAGACATTGAGGATCGGCGTATCGACGAGCGCGATGCGCCCTGTCGCGGACGACTCGACGTAGCAGCCCTGCGCGAGCGGATTACCGAAAGAGAAACTGACGTCGGTCGAGTCCGGTTCGAAACCGACGGAGATCGTGCCGGCCCGGGTCGCCAGATAACCGCCCGCCGGGGCCGGCACCCCGAACGGTATGTCTTTCGCACGCAGGCCGCGGAGCGTTCGGACGACGCTTTCCAGCGATGCGGCGTCCCCGGCGATCGTGTCCCCGTTCTCGACGGTGATCCACTGGCCGTTCTTGTCGGTGTTCCAGACCATGGACCGCGATTCGGAAGCGATCTCGAGGCGATGCACGCCGGAAACGGGCTCGTCGAAGATTCTTTTGTATCTGAACTCGAAGAGCGGGCGTAGCGCGTAGCGCCGAACTCCCGCCGGGAGGAGAAAGACCCTGTCGCGGGCGGGTAGCGCCGCGTAGCAATGGCTCTTTGTCAGGCTGAGTTCTCCGATGCGGAGATCGAGAATGTCCTCACCGCTCTCTCGGCGCAAACGCACGGCGGCGGAGAGGGAATCGAGTCCGAACTCGGAACGCGGGGAGTCGCCGGCGTCGAATTCCTCCCCGGCGCGGGCCTTGCAAACCGCGTCGAGGAGCGTATTGACCGCACTGTCGTCGGCTCTGTCGGCAACGGGAGACACGAGATTCCAGTGGTCGCCCTCGCGTTCGGCCTCGATCGTGACATCCGGACGTGTGATCGTCATGCGGTGGACGTCGCTCGGCTTGACGTCGGTGAGAAGCCCCTCGCGTCTAGCGCGTTCGAGCGCGCGTTCGTGGTGGGGCCGTTCGAGGAGGACGAAGACGAGGGCGACCGCCGCGACGATACCGAGGAGAACCAGCGTCGTCTTGAATCTCATCGCGTCACCACGGCTATCCCCGCCGCCTCCTTCGCGTCCAGACACTGATTCCCGCGGCGATGACCGACAGGGGAAGGAGGATCACGGACACGAGAAAGATCAGCCGGCCCTGGCTCGCCGTCAGAAAAAGGCGGTCGCCCGCACCCGCCTTCGGACGGATGGAGATGAGATCTTCCTGTTCGGCGAGGAAATCTACGGTGTTGAGGAAGAAATCGGAGTTGCCGGAGAGCTGGAACGTGCTGTTGTCGGCGAAATCCGAATCGCCAAAGACGACGATCCGGCTCGTCGCCTTCGCGCGAGAGCCGGAAGCTCCGGGTTCTGCTCGCTTCTCCGCCGCGGCGACGAGAGCGACGGGGCCTTGATAGTCGTCGGCGCTCTTCACCGCCTGGCCCTTGTCGATCAGCGCGAGGTCAGTTTCGCCCCACGCGGACTTTCCCGTTTTGGCAAGGAGGACAGCCGTCACGCCTTCGGCTTCTTCGTTCGTGATTTCGACGGAACGCGC
>CAZYCB010000418.1:0-5027 GCA_964645735.1 uncultured bacterium
CATCCAGAGAATCTCGGCGGTCTGAGGGTCGCGGTAGGCCCATACGAGAAATCCGACGATGGCGTCTCCGAGGAACCCCACGATGCAGGGATTCTTCTTCACGCTTTCGTCGATCGCACCGATGACGTCCTCAGGGAAAAACTCCGAGAGGGATCTCGCCAAATCGAGAATGGAGGCCCTGTCGCCGGGTTTCATCGGCCGGATGCGGAACGGTTTAGCGGGCTGCGGCGTCATGCTCGAATCCTGTTTGCGGGAGTGTGCCTTTTCGAAGGGGAAAGCGCCGTCGGAGCCGGCGCCAGATCGGTCGTATTGTAACCGCTCCGGCGGGAGTCGGCAATACGGGATTCGCCGGCCGACTGCACAAAGCACTTGCGAATCGGCGGCGTTGTCTGGTAAGAATTAGCGGTGAACGGCCTCGGTTTTGGGGGCTTAACTCAGCGGGAGAGTACTACCTTCACACGGTAGGAGTCACAGGTTCAAATCCTGTAGCCCCCACCATTTTTCCCTCCACATCACTTCGCCGGTTTTCTAGCCGCCTTCCGCGGTATCTCGATCCGCCTTCCGTTCTCGAGGGCGGCTTTCAGTTCGAGCGCCTGCGCCCGAATGTCCTGCTGCGCCGTCGCCGTGAGGAGGAGATCGGCGAGCCGGCCGGCTTCGTCTTTCCGGCCGATGTACGCGAGCGACAGCGCCCCGTAGTAGAGCGCGTGTGTGTTGTCGGGCGCGTACTGCAGGACGCTGTTGTACGCGTTGAACGATTCGTTCGGTTTGCCGAGTCGAAGAAGGGAATCTCCCACGCCGAGCCGGGCGGCGGTGAAGGCGGGCGCCTGGTCGAGACAATACAGAAAGCGAGGGATCGCCCCTTTCTCATCCCCGCGCGTCTGCGCCGCCACGGCGGTCTCGTAGGTCGCCAGGATGTCGAGGATGCGCGAGTAGAACGTGTCGAGATCGTCCCCGTGCTCGCGAAGAATCCCCTCCTGATACACGGGCGGATGATCGGTAAGAAAGACGGGTTTCACGTCGGCGGTCACGCGAAACAGACGATGGGTGTCGTTCTCGTACACGAGTTGGAAGCGCCTCAACATCTCCGGGGCGAAGTGCATCTTGTACGCGAGCGTCTTTTCCGGGGCTGCCGTGACGCCCGAGGCGCAGAGCGGCGAATAGGGCGACCGGTCGAGAAGAACGTCGATCGAGTAGAGAACGTACGTGGCGCCAAGCGCCTCGCACCGCGTGTAGAGACCGTTTTCGTCCCCGTAGAAGTCCGACAGGGTCTCCGTCGTCTTTCGCACCATCGCCCGCGGAAAAACTCCCGGAACGAGCACGGTCGAGCGCCCGGCGAACGTGGTGACGAGGGACGAGATCTCGGGCGGTGCGAGCAGGACGTCGCTCCGCGTCGATGTCCGCGTGGTGAGAAAGCGGACGAGGTCGCGGTCCGCATTGCCGATGCTCGCCCACGTGAACCCCGCGTTCGACGAAGAGAAAAGGCCGAGGCGGTTATTCATCCGGCGAACGACATCAGCATGGGTGCTGACAAGGGGCGATGTGAGCGCGAGAACCGCTACCGCGAGCGTCGCTGGGACGGCGCGCGTCTTGGCGTGAGATCCAAAACCCCTGAAAGCTCCCGACGCGAGCGGAAACGCGAAGAGCGCCGCCGAAAAAACAGCCCTCCGATCGAGGAAATAGACGGCCGTTCCGACAGCCGCCAACGCAAGCGGAACCCAGAGCGCCCGGCTTTTCTCGCGGCCGAGGGCGCGGATCCCGAGGACGACAAAAGGAAAGAGAAGCACGAGAGGAAGGAAAAACGCGACGAGCCTTGCCGTGCCCGGCGGCGCATGGTCGTAGTCCCACGCGAGGCGGACCGCATCGGGCAGGAGCGTCGGGTCCCCAGGTTTTCCGTCGAGGAAGCGAAACCGGTAGTACCAATACGACAGCGGGTCGAAAACGCCGGTGCCGCCCGAGCGAAACGGTTCCAAGACGAGGGTCACGACGGCAAAGACACCCGCGACATACACCCATCCCGGTATTCTCCGCGGAAGCTTCCGGCCGAAAAACGAGAAGAGCGTAATGACCGCGAGCCATACGACCGGCCAGTCCAGGATGAAACGCGCTCCGCGAAGGTGCGGCAAGACGATCGCGGCGAGGAGAGCCGCGGCCAGGTGCGCGGCGAGGATTTTCCGGCGAGCTTCCTGCGAAAGCATCGGCAGAACGAGGACGGCGAGACCGAAGGCCGCCGCGTAGAGACCGGCGCCTGACCACGCGCAAAAGAGGACGAATGCCGCTGCGCCTGAAGCGACGGCCCGGGCGAGCGAACGCCGCGCCGCGTAACTCAAGAAGATCGCAAGGTGCAGGGAGATCACGACGAACGCATACGACGCGTCGATATAGTCCTGGCCGTTCGTTGCCGCGGCGAGCGGCGCCGAGATCGATGCGAGGAGCGCGGCGAAGATCCCGGCCGCCTGGCACATCCAGAGGCGTTTCGTAAGGGCGTAGAGCGTGAACACGGAGAGAGAAAAGAAGAGGACGGTGAAAACGCTCGAGAATTCCTTCTCGGCGACGTCGCTGAACGGACGAACGACGCGGTAGGCGAGTGTCGTGAAATACGCGACACCAGTTGGTTTCGCGAGGGAAGGGGAATACCCCTCGGGCCACGAGGCCTGCACGTCGACGGAGGGAAGCGTGCCGCTGTCGACGAGCTGGTGAAAGCTCCGGAAGTTCGTCCCCGATTCTCCCTTGTAGTACGGATACCCTGGGCCGCCGACGCTTGCGAACCGCCCCCACACGGCAGCGATGTAGAGCAGCACGAGAACGGCGAGCACGCTTCTTCGCCCAAGGGTCATCGGTCACATCCTTTCATGCTGAGGTGGTTTGGAGGGTCATGGATAACCCTTCGCGGGAGCGACCGAGAATCGCCCGCCCCCAGGCGGGAAGCCGAGGGAAGCGGAGCGCAGGGTTCTCCATGACCCTCCAACCCACCCTATGCCTAGTAACCCGTCGGAGCCGAAATGAACCGGCAGTCGAGACCGAACACGTCCCGAAGGTGCCGGGCCAGCGCTTTCACACCGACGGTTTCGCTCGCGTAGTGGCCCGCGAAGAACACGTTGATTCGGGCCTCCTTCGCCGTGTGGTACGCGGTGTGCGACGTTTCACCCGTGATCAGGGCGTCGCATCCGAGGTCCTTCGCGTCCGCCACGAACTCGGCGGCGCCCCCCGAAACGATGCCGATCCGCCGTATCGTCGGTGGCCCGAAGTCCAGGCGCTCGACGCGGCAGCGGAGCACACTCGCTATTTTTCGCGAAAGCGCCGCGCGTGTGACCGGCACCTTCGTTGCGGCGACGTAGCCCAGAACGACTCCGTGGTAGTCGGCGAATCTCTCGCCGGGTTGGAGCCCGAGGAGACGAACGAGCTCGATGTTGTTGCCCACCTCGCTGTGACAGTCGAGGGGCAGGTGCGCTGCGTAGAGCGACATGTCGTTCTCGACGAGCGCGCCTATCCGCTGTCTCATCACGCCGGTGATCCTCTCGTTCTCGCTCCAGAAAAGACCGTGGTGGACGACGAGCAGCTCCGCCCCGAGGCGCGCCGCGCCGCGGATCGCCGCAAGGGAGGCGTCCACGGCGAATGCCGCGCGGCGCACACGCGCGCTCCCTTCGACCTGAAGGCCGTTGAGAGAGCGGTCGTGGATCTCCCTTGTCTTCAAATAATCGTCGAGATGTCTCACCAGTTTCGTCCGTGCGATCGCGCGAGAGTCTGCCATGCGAAGCACCCCTTGTCAGCGCATCTTCTCGAAGTCTCGAAGCCGCGCGTAGAGGGTCGGTTTGGAGATGCCGAGGAGCTGGGCCGCCCGCCCCTTCCCGCTCGCGTACCCGACCATTTTCTTGACGATGAGCGCCTCGAGCATGGGAAGCAGCGGGCTCGTTTCCGAGTAGCCGCCGAGCTTGATGATCTCTTCGACGAGTTCGTCGAGGCGTCGCTGAGACTGCTTGCTCGTGCCCATCGCATCTCTGAGGAAATCCTCGGGCAGCGATTCGGGAACGATGATCGTGTCGTCGCAGAGGATCACGACACGCTCGAGCACGTTCTGGAGCTCGCGAACGTTCCCCCGCCACGGCGCCTTCTGGAAGAGCTGAATCGTCTCGGGGGAGAGGGTCTTGAGCGGGATGTTCTTCTCGCCGCAGCTTCTCTTGAGGTAGTCGAGCGCTATGGCGACCGTGTCCTCCGGCCGTTCGCGGAGCGGAGGCAGGTCGATGAGGATGACTTTGAGGCGGAAGTAGAGATCTTCCCGGAATCGCCCCTCCCGGCACAACGCCTCCAGATCCTCGTTGCTCGCGGCGACGATCCGCGCATCGGCTTCGAGATCCTTCGTACCCCCCAGCCTCATGAACGTCTTATTCTCGATGAAGCGCAGGAGTTTGGCCTGGATCTCGTTCGGCACAATATTGATATCGTCGAGAAAGAGCGTCCCGCCGTCGGCCATTTCGCAAAGCCCCACTTTTCTCTGTGTCGCTCCGGTGAACGCGCCCCTTTCATGGCCAAAGAGCTCGCTTTCGAGCAAGCCATACGGGATCTGAGCGCAGTGGATCTCGCGGAAGGGCCGGTTTCGCCTCGGGCTCCGGTAGTGGATCGCGCGGGCAAGGGCGGATTTCCCCGTGCCGCTCTCTCCGAGGATCAGTATCCCCGAGTCGGTTTCTTTGATCTTCTCGAGTGTCCGGAAGATCTTTTTCATCGGCTCGCTCTTGCCGATGAAGTTCTCGAAACGCTGTTTCGACTCTCCGTCGGTGCGAGGCTCTTCCTCGCGCGCCTCGAGCGCGTCATCTTTGAGGAATCCTTCGTTCAAATGGAGCATGAGCATGAGGTTCGCCGCGATCTGGCGGCCGAACCATACGAAGAGATGGTCGTCCTGTTTCGAGAGCGGCAGGCGCTCGCTGTCCAGCTGGACGAACAGGCAGCCGATCTCTTCGCCCATCGTCTTTAGAGGGATCGAGACGAACGCGTTTCCCGGCGGCACGGCGAGTTCGCCCGCCGCGTCGGCGGCG
>CAZYCB010000419.1:0-2650 GCA_964645735.1 uncultured bacterium
CCTATCCGGGCGGCGAGATCGTTTACCGGTACACGGGTCCGGGAACGGCTGCGGCGGAGACGCGCGATGAGCTCGCTGGCGCCTACGAGAAAGACGAGAAAGAGTGGGACGGCGTGATGCCTCATGCGCCGATCAGCCTGGATGCGACGGCGGCGATGAAGTACGCGGGCGAGAAGTATCGTTCCGTTTACTTCGCGTTCAACTTCTATTACATCCAGGAAGTGCAGCGCAGGGCGGACATCATGCACCGCGTGCTCGGGTGGCTAGCCGCACCCGAGATCGCGCACGTTCCGCTCCCCGATACGGAGAACGCGACGGATCCGTGCGTCGTCGTCGCGCAGATCTACTCGGAGACACTCGACCCGAGCCGCGTGAAGATGACGTACGACGTCGGTGCGGGACCGGTCGCGGTCGTTATGACCCCGACGGGCAACCCCAACGAGTTCTCCGCCGCGATCCCGGCGCAGCCGTACGGGACGACGGTGCACTACTACCTCAGTGCGGCGAACACTGACGGGAATACGACGTATCACCCGCAGGGTGCGCCGACGGTGCAGCATACGTTCGTGGTGAACGCCGACATGGTGAAGCCCGAGATCGTCCACGTGCCGTACGCGAATACGACCAGCGTGACTGGCCCGTATACGATCACGGCGACGGTCACGGACAATATCGGCGTCGATCCGAGCGGTGTGTTCGTCACGTACAACAAGAATGGCGGCGCCAACCAGACACTGCCGATGGCAGCGATGGGAGGAGACGTCTATCAGGCGGACATCCCGGGACCTGCGGTTCTCGGCGATGTGTTCAACTACTACATCCGCGCCCGCGACGTAGCCGCGGTCCCGAACGAGGCGAGAGATCCCTTGGTGGGGAACTACTCGTTCCAGATCGTTGACTACTATGCCTGGGACTTCGAGGGGAGTAACGGCGGATTCACCGCGACCGGTCCGGACTGGGAGTGGGGAGATCCGACGGTCGATCCGGCAGACGCCTACTCGGGCGTCAACGTCTGGGCGACGAAGCTCAGCGCGAACTACTCGCTGAGTTCGAACTCGAAGCTCGACACGCCGCCCGTGGTCGTACCGGGCAGCCACAGCTACGCGGTGCTCTCCTTCTGGCAGTGGTACAAGTCCGAGGCCAACTACGACGGGGGTAACGTGAAGATCTCCACGAATGGCGGTGCCACGTGGACGATTGTCACGCCCGATATCGGATACAACGGTACCGCGAAGAGCACGACATCGGGGATTCCGCTCGAACCGTGCTTCACCGGAACCACGACCGGCAACTTCTGGCACAAGGTGACGATCAACCTGACACCCTACATTGGCCAGACGGTCATGATACGGTTCCACTTCGGGAGCGACGCGAGCGTGGCATACCCGGGCTGGGCGATCGACGACGTTCGCATCGAGAGCGTCAACGACACGCAGGCCCCGGTGTTCACCTCGCGGACGATACCGACCAGCACGTGGAACACGGCGGGTCCGTACGCGGTCACGGCGAAGGTCGTCGATGTGCTCTCCGGCGTCTCGTCTGTGGGGCTCTACTACAGCACCGACCTCGGTGCTTCGTGGAGCACGCTGGCGATGACACCCACGGCGAACCCGAACGAGTACACAGCCGGTATTTCCGGCCAGCCGTTGGGGACGCGGGTCTACCTCTACATGCAGGCCAGCGACAACGCGGCCAACGCGTCGGTGGATCCCGTCGGCGCTCCCGGAACGGTGTACTTCTTCGGCGTCGGTCCGTCGGGCGACTACCTCGTCGTCCTCGGCGGCGGCTCGAACACTCCCGCCCAGACGTGGGCTGACGCGTTCACCGCTCTCGGGAGAACGTGCGACATCTGGAACTGGGATACGTCGGGCATGCCCACACTGGTGCAGCTTCAGGCCTACGACGCTGTGATCGTGGACGAGAGCGGATACTTCGACACGGCGCAGCAGACGGGCCTCTCCGCGTTCCTCAACGCGGATCGCGCAGCTCTGAACCAGATCGTGTTCATGGGCCGCGACCTGCAGTACGGCTCCACGGCTCGCACGTTCATGGAGAAGTACACGGGTACCGCGTACGTCAAGGACGATGCGGGGTTCAAGAAGCTCAAGGGAACGGTCGGCGATCCGATCGGTATCGGCGAGTGGCTGAACATCCTGGGTTCCTACCCGGATGAGCTCAAGCTCTCGACGGCGTACCCCGGCGCGCAGATCGTGTACAAGTACAACGCGCTGAGCGCGGTCGGTGACGACTTCACGACGGAAGACGAAGCCCGTCAGTTCTTCGAGAAGGAAGGCAAGGAATGGGATCCGAAGCTCTGGCCCTTCGCGCCTTCCGGACCGGACTCGATCGCGGTCGCGCGCTACGTCGGCGCCCAGCACGCCGCGGTGTACTTCGCGTTCAATCTGAGCTACGTCACGGACGCCGCGAAGCGCGCGGCGGTCGTCGGACGTACGCTCGATTGGCTCGCCTCCGCGACGAGCATGGGCAAGGAGGTAGCTCTCGAGCAGAACACTCCGGGCATTCCGGACAAGCTCGTTCTGGGTCAGAACTACCCCAAGCCGTTCAATCCAGTGACCCGAATTCAGATCGGCGTTCCGGCGAACTTCACCGGGAAAGTCGAGTTGAAGGTCTACAACGTCCAGGGTCAGTT
>CAZYCB010000420.1:0-10556 GCA_964645735.1 uncultured bacterium
TGCGTCTTGATCTCGCCCTTTTCGACAAGGTGCATCCGCTCGATCTCGTCGAGCCTCTGGAGAGCCACGAAATCCGCCGGAAGCTCGGGCTCGGGCGCCTTCACCGCGGCGCGCCTTCTCCACCGCCGGTAAAGCCAGAACGCGAGCGCCGCAAGAGCGATTCCCCCGGCGATGACGTAAAGGAACGTGTAGCTTCGCGGCGCTTCCCACTGGGGCTTGAGGGGTTTCGGTTCGCTCTTCTCGCCGGTGAGGTGCCGGACGGGAACATCGACCTCGTCGGTATAGACGACGACGGTGTCGCCCGCGGGCGCGCGGAAGCCGAATGCCGTCTTCGGCAAGCGGGCGTGTTCCAGGTCCGTCGTCATGACCTCGAGATTCGCCGTTTTCGTGACGCGATGTTCCTTCTTCTCTTCCTTCCATGCGACCGAAATCAAACGGCACGTCCCCGTGTCGAACGCTCCGGGCGGGAGGAGGGTGAACGAATCCGGGTACGTCACGCTGTGAACGACGCGAAGCCTCTCCCCGACGGTCAAGGAATCGGCGCTGACACGCGTCGCCACATCGATTCCACCCGGCGCCGAAACGGCGAGCGCGCCGGCGGAGGCGAACCCCGAGAGGACCGCCCCGACGATGAACAGGAGAGAATGGCGAAAGATCCGTTTCACGACGATGCACCTACCTCCGCTTCGCCCTGGCGCGGAAGAAGAGATTCAATGGCTTGACGTAGTCGTTCTCCGTGTCGATGTCGATCCAATCCACCTTGTGCCGCTTGAACACGGTTTCCTGTCCTCTGTTCCTCTCTTCGAGGAGCCGGGCGTACCTCTCGCGGGCCGCGGCGCTCCCGAGGTCGGCGAGCGTCTCGACGCCCCGCTCCTGGTCCCAGAGGCGGACGAGCCCCGCGCGTCCGATGTCCCGTTCGCGCTTGTCCCTGATGCGGACTGCGACGACATCGTGCTTGTTCGCCGCGATGGCGAGCGGGCTCGTGAAGTCGGGCGCGAGAAAATCGCTCAGTACAAAAACGATCGCCCGCCGTTTGATCACTCTCAGGAGATACTCGAGAGCGATCGCGACGTTCGTCCCCCTTCCTTCAGGCTCGTGAAAGAGGGCGTTCCTGACGACGTGGAGGACGTGACGCCGTCCCTTGTCCGGCGGAATGTACTCTTCTACATGATCGGAGAAGATGATCGCCCCGACCTTGTCGTTGTTCTGGACGGCGCTGAAGGCGAGAAGCGCGCAGATCTCCGCGGCGGTGTCGAGTTTCGTTTTCGACGCGGAGCCGAAGAGACCCGACGCGCTCACATCGAGGAGAAAGACGACGACGAGCTCGCGCTCCTCGACGAAGCGCTTGATGTACGGCTTCCCCATGCGGGCGGTCACGTTCCAGTCGATCGAGCGGATGTCGTCGCCCGGCTGGTACTCCCTCACCTCGTCGAACTCGATCCCCTGCCCTTTGAACACGCTGTGGTATTCGCCGGAGAAGAGGTCATTCGCCAGCCGCCGGGTCATGATCTCGATCCGCCGGACCCTTCGGAGAATCCCGTAGAGATCCCGTTCGTCGGAGTGTTCCCTGTACTGCGCCATGATTCACCCGATCGGGAAAAAACGCCCTGTTAGGGCACTTCGATACCGTCGAAGATTCTTTTAACGATCGCTTCGGAGTCGAGCTGTTCGGCTTCGGCTTCGTACGTGACGATCACGCGGTGGCGAAGGACATCGGGACCCACCGACTTGATGTCCTCCGGGGTCACGTACCCCCGTCCGCGCAGAAACGCGTGCGCCCTCGCCGTCTGGGCGAGGTAGATCGTCGCGCGCGGAGACGCCCCGTACGCGATGAGATGTTTGATCGGAAGGTGGAAGCTCTCCGGATCCCGCGTCGCCAAAACGACGTCGAGGATGTAGTTCTTCACTTTCTCGTCCATGTAGATCTCGCGCACCAGCGCCTGCGCTTTCTGCAGCCGATCGGGCGTGATGACGGGCTCGATCTCGGGGAGGCCCTCGCCGGTCACGCGCTCCATGATGAGACGTTCCTCGTCGCGCTGCGGATACGTGATCTTCGCCTTCATGATGAAACGGTCGACCTGCGCCTCGGGGAGCGGGTAAGTCCCCTCCTGCTCGATCGGATTCTGCGTGGCCATGACGATAAACGGGAACTCGAGATGGAAGGTCTCCCTGCCGATGGTGACCTGCCGCTCCTGCATGCACTCGAGGAGCGCGCTCTGCACCTTCGCGGGGGCGCGGTTGATCTCGTCGGTGAGAACGAGATTCGAGAAGATCGGGCCCTTCTTCACCGTGAACGAATGGTCGCGGGGATCGTACATCTGCGTGCCGACGATATCGGCGGGAAGCAGATCGGGCGTGAACTGAATGCGCTGGAACGACGTGTCGATCGCTTTGGCGAGCGTCTTCACGGCTAGCGTCTTGGCGAGCCCCGGGACGCCCTCGATGAGGACGTGCCCGTTGCAGAGAAGCCCGATGAGCAGCCGGTCTATGAGGTACCCCTGGCCGACAATCACCCTGTGCACGGCTTTCTGCAGCTCGGGGACGAAACGGCTCTCGCGCTCGACTTGTTCGTTTATGGCTTGAACTGGATAGTCCATCCTCGACCTCCCTTTTTGTCACATTTTAACACACCGCGCGCCCCGCGGTTCCGGGCTCTCTCACCTACCGCGAGGGGTGACGATGCTTCCTCGGGCCCTTCGCCACCCGCGGCGGCCTACCTTCCCGCCAGCCTATCGAGCGCCTTCAGTTCGGCCTTCGACAGGGCGACCGGGCCGCCGAGCACGGCCGCGGCGAGGACGCTTTTCGCCACCTGCTCGACGGTCTCGAGACGGTAATAGGCCTCTTCCATCGTCCGCCCCACGGTCAAGACCCCGTGGTTCGCGAGCAGAAACGCGTTGGCTTCATGGATGTGTTTTCGAATCGCGTCCGCCAGGGCCGTCGTACCCGGCAGCGCGTACGGAACGAGCGGCATCGCCCCCAGAGCGACGATCACCTCGGGGAGCGCCTTCTCCGGTATGGAAACTCGCGCGACGGCAAAACCCGTCGCGAGGGGCGGGTGCGCGTGGACCACGGCGTGCACGTCGGGCCTTTCGTCGTAGACCATGAGGTGCATCGCGAGCTCGGCGGTGGGACGGCCCGTTGCCGCATTGCCCTTCGTCGGGCGGCGTTGGGCGCGCACGTTCGGACACCGGCGGTCGATCATCACGAGATCGTCCACGGTCACGTCGCCCTTGCACATCCGCGCGGGCGTGACGACGACGCCGCGGACACCGACGCGAGCGCTCAGATTGCCCTCGTATCCCGCGACGAACCCCTTCTCGTACATGCGATGACACGTTTCAACGAGATTCTTCTTCGTTTCGGTGACGTTCATGGTTGCAGCCTCGCCTCCGTTCGCCTAGATTCATGCTATGTTAATCCATAATCCGCGTAAGTCAAGACAGGCCGCAGCGGGCGCGGGGCGCGGTTTCGTCGCTCGGAAACTCCCCCTCTACGGCCTCGCAGGCATCTTCATCGTCCTCGCCGGCGAGGTGCTTCTCTTCGCCGGCGTTTCATGGATCGCCCAGTGGTTCACCCCACTCATGTGGACCGGCTACATTCTCTTCATCGACGGCGTGATTCTCTCGCGCAAGGGCACGTCGCTCCTCTCGAGGTACCCGAAGGAATTCGCGATCCTCGCCGTCATTTCGATCGCCGGCTGGGAGCTTTTCGAGGGATACAACGTTCTCCTTAAGAACTGGCGGTACGTTTATCTCCCCGAGAACATGTTCGTCCGCTTCACCGGATACGCCTGGTCTTTCGCGACGATCTCCCCGGGGATGTTCCTCACCTACGAGCTTCTCGAGAGCTTCCTCCCCGGCCGCAATCCCGACCGGTCTCCGCGGCTCGGGAATGCGCTCTTCTCCTCGCTGGTCCTGTTCGGACTCGTGTGCGTCACGGTGCCGCTCGTCCTCCCGTCGCCGTACATGACGCCGCTCGTCTGGATCGGTTGGGCGTTCTTTCTCGACCCGATCAACCAGCGCCTCGGAGAACGGTCGTTCGTATCCGAACTCTTCTCGGGAAAACCCCGCTCGACGCTCATCATGTTCCTTGCCGGTCTCGTCTGCGGCCTCCTCTGGGAATTCTGGAACTACTGGGCGGTGACGAAATGGGAGTACTCCGTCCCCTACCTCGGCCACATCAAGCTCTTCGAGATGCCCGTCCTCGGTTTCCTCGGGTTTCTCCCTTTCGCCGTCGAGAGCTACGCGATCTACGTGTTCATCCGGCGTCTGCTTCCCATCGAGAGACAGGTGCGCTACCTTGGATAAGCTCTCCACTCTCGAGAATCTCCTCGTTGCCGCCCGGGGACTCGTCCTTGACTTCGACGGCCTGCTCGCCGACAGCGAGCGCTTCCACTTCGCCGCGTACAACGAGGTCTTCGAAAAATACGGTCACAGGCTCGACGAGAAGGAGTACTACAAGTACTGGACGTCTCTCGGACGCGGCGCGCAGGGCGAGATCGAGCGCCACCGCCTCGATCTCGATCCGGTGGAGATCCGCCGGGAGAAGATGCCGATCTTCTCCCGTTACTGCGAAGACGGGACGATCCAGCTCTTCGACGACGCCAGAACGATGGTCGATCTTCTCTCGCGGACGGGAAAGCGAATGGCCATCGCGAGCGGCACCCCCGCCCTCGACGTCCGCGCCGTGCTGAGAAACGCCGGCATCGAGGGGGTTTTCCACGTGGTTCTCGGAAGCGACACCGTCCCGAGGATCAAGCCCGCGCCCGACGTTTTCCTGAAGGCGATCGAGGCGCTGGAACTAGGCGCGTCCGAGTGCGTCGTTTTCGAAGACGCACAGAAGGGAATGCTCGCGGCGATCGACGCGGGGATCCCCGTCGTCATCGTACGGACGCCGCAAACGCAGGGTTTCGATTTCGGACGCGCAGACCTCGTGTTCGAATCTCACGCGGAAATGGTCGGTTTGTTGAAAAGACTCGATTTGCGGGTTTGAATCCGCCGTGCGCCGCGCCGGTCATTCGCGCGCGACCGCCCCGTTTGTCACTCCCGCGCCGCCGTCCGCTTGTAGCGCACGAACTCCACGACCATCGGCACGAAAGAGACAACGACGATCGCGAGTATCACCACGTGGAAGTGTTCCTTCACCCACGGAAAGTTTCCGAAGAAATATCCCCCCAGAACGAAAAAAGAAACCCAAAGAAGGCCCCCGAGAATGTCGTAGGGGAGATAGACGCGGTACGTCATCCGACCGAGGCCGGCGACGAAAGGCGTGAACGTCCGCACGACAGGAACGAAACGAGCGAGTATGATCGCGGATTTTCCGTAGCTCTCGAAGAAACGGTGGGTGCGTTCGAGATGCGATGGTTTGACGATGCGCGCGTTGGCGGCCAAACGTGTCCCGATGGTGCGCCCGATCCAGTAGTTCGTGTTGTCGCCGATGACAGCGGCCGCGAAAAGTACGCCCCAGACCGCGCCCACATGGAGCGATCCGAGCGCCGCGACGGCGCCCGCGGCGAAGAGGAGCGAGTCGCCGGGGAGAAACGGGGTCACAACTAGGCCTGTCTCGCAGAACACGATAACGAAGAGGAGCGCGTACGTCAACGCGCCGTAGTCCGCGGTCAGCGCCGCGAGATGCTTGTCGAGATGGAGAACGAAGTCGACGACGTTCATCGATACCGTCCCGTTCCTTCCAAGGGTCTCAGAGCCTCCCGTCGACGATCTCCCGATCGAGACAGGACTTCACGTCGTAGACGACGCCGTTGGCCCGGGTGAGCCAGGCGACGTCGAGGTCGTGGAACTTCTCGTGAGCCACGGCGAGAACGACGGCGTCGTACGCGCCGGGTTTCAGGTCCTTCCGTTCGACGAGCGGAAAGCCGTACTCCTCGGCCACTTCATCGCTCTCGGCCCACGGATCGTGGACATCCACCTTGCACCCGAACTCGATGAGTTCCCGGACGATGTCGACGACACGGGAATTGCGTATGTCGGGACAGTTTTCCTTGAACGTGACGCCGAGGACGAGGACGCGCGCGCCCCGCACCTTGTGCCCCTTGTTGATCATAAGCTTGACGACCTTGCCCGCGATGAAGATCCCCATGTTGTCGTTGATCCGCCGCCCAGCGAGGATTACTTCGGGGTGATAGCCGACCTCCTGCGCCTTGTGCGTGAGGTAGTAGGGATCGACGCCGATGCAGTGGCCGCCGACGAGACCGGGCCTGAAGGGGAGGAAGTTCCACTTGGAACCGGCCGCCTCGAGCACCTCGAGCGTATCGATCCCCAAACGCTCGAAGATGAGAGCGAGCTCGTTCACGAAGGCGATATTGATGTCGCGCTGCGAGTTCTCGATGACTTTCGCCGCCTCGGCGACTTTTATCGAGGAGGCGGGGTGCGTGCCGGCAGTGATGATCGAGCGGTAGAGCGCGTCCACTTTTTTGGAGACCTCCGGAGTCGAGCCGCTCGTCACCTTCTTGATTTTCGTCACCGTGTGCAGCTTGTCCCCGGGGTTGATTCGTTCGGGAGAATACCCGCAGAAGAAATCCTCGTTGAAAACGAGCCCCGAGAGCGTCTCGAGAATGGGGACGCAGAACTCCTCGGTGCATCCAGGATAGACGGTGGACTCGTACACTACGATGTCGTTTTTCTTGAGAACTTTGCCGACTGTCTCGGTCGCCCGCTGGACGGGCGTGAGATCCGGCCGGTTATGCTCGTCGATCGGCGTCGGTACGGTGACGATGTAGACATTGCACGAACGGATGTCCGCGACGTCCGTCGTCACGAGCAGCCGCTTGGCCGCTCGTATGTCCTCGGAGCCCGTCTCGAGCGTGCGGTCGATTCCCTTCTTCAGTTCTGCGACGCGCCTCTTGTTGACGTCGAAACCGACCGTGTCGTGCTGCTTGCCGAACTCGACGGCGAGCGGGAGCCCCACGTAGCCGAGACCGATGATCGCTATTTTCGTGGTGTTCTTCTTCGAGCCCTTCGTGCTCTTCTTCGAGCCTTTCATGGGAGCGCTCCTGTGTTGACCGTCCTGCTGCAGGGTCCATCCCCCGCAGCCTGCAACGAGAACGGGATATGTTAAGGCCTCCCGGAAAGCTTGTCCATCGAGAAAGGCCGCCGGCGTGCCGCGTCGAGAAACGCCGGTGCGCCGCATTTTCATCCACGCGTTGGGAGGCCGGGGAAGACACGCGGTCGACGAACGTGAAGGCTATTTCTGCGAGGCGGCGATCCCGACAGGGATGGAGAGCAGACTCACACCCACGATGAGATCGGATTCCCGCACGCCGATGTACATTCCGGGAGTCAAGCCGTGCCACCTCACGAGACCCGGGTACACGTTGAGGCGCAGCGGCTGCGTCCACCCTTCCGACACGTGGACCGACGCAAGAAGCGAACCGTTCCGGTGAAGAAAACCGCCGACGTCCCACCTCAGGCGCGCGTAGAAAGCGCTCATCCCCGTGCCGCGTTTCTCCTCCTCCAGCTCGGAGACCGCCCCTCCCACACCCACCGACCAATCGAGACCGCTTTCGCTGCGCACGGTGAGGCCTATGAGATCGCACATTCCCCAGTACATGAAGAGACCGATACGGTGATCCTTTGCGAAGAAGAAGTGCAGTCCGTAATTCTGTCCCGCGTTTTCGATCGTATTCTGCGCCGGGTTATACATCGGCTGTCCCGACCAGATCGACATGTTGAGCGTGTGCGAGAAGAACCGAGCGACGGTATCGCTCGTGAAGAGAAGCGCGCCGGCCGGGTCGAAGATCAGCATGTCCGCGACCGGGTCGACGGTCGGAATCGTCGCCGCCTGGTGTTCCACCGTCTCGACGCCGAAGGCGTGGACGATCGTCGTCGCCATGGCCCACAACCCCGGATGGGGAAACCCGCGGGCGCGATACCATTCCATGAACGCCCGGTTCCTCGCTCCACCCCCGATCAAGTGCAGATGATAGTTGGGGATGTACTGGAGGTTGCTCCAGCCGAGGCTTCCCGGAAACACTTCGTTCGTCAGGAATTCCTCCCAACCGTACGCCTCGGTGGTCCCGATCGGGTGGGTGACGCTCTTCCACGTGATGTCGAAGCCCTGCCGCCAATCGATGTCGTCGAGAGTGCGCCAGTTGCTCGAGATCTGAAGGATCCCGAAGGCGCCGTTGATGAGTTCGCTCGCGGGGTTGAAGGCGGCGTCCGATCCGTAGGGGAGTCCGCGGTTGAAGTACCGCGTTTCCTCCGTCCGAGCGGCTTCCGTGCGAGCGGCGTCAGCCGCAGGGGCTTCCGCGGCCCGGACCGTACCGCTCGAGGCGGTGACGAGGACACACGCCACCAGGGCGAGAACGCGGCGGCCGATCAACGCGCGCCGCGCCCAACGGCGGCGCGAGCAGGAGAACTCTTGGCAAACGAGGCGTCTCATAGCCTATGCCGCGTCACTTCTTGCCGTAGAGATCGCCGTTGAAAAAGTACTCGCTCCAGTAGACCTCGCCGTTCTCGACGTGCACGCGGTAATTGATCTCCCTCTGATTGCCGTTGTTGAAAATATCGTCAGCACACCCTCTTCACGCGTGCCGCGGACCGTCCACGTTCCCTGCGCGTTCTGGTCGCCGGCCGATCCCCAGCTCATATCCGAATTCCCGTATTGATCGCTCGAGCCGCCCGAATAGCTTGACGAGGACGACTCGAAGTAGCGGCCGTCGGCGGCGAGCGTCACGTTCGTTTCCGTGTTGGTCGTCGCGTTCCACCACGTGCCCGCGAAATGATTCATCAGATCCTGGCCGCCGCCCCCCGGAACTTGTCCCCCTGGAACTTGGCCCCCGACGACGTCCTGCGCGTCCATTCCCCCCGCCGCCTCACCTTCGGTGTAGCCGCCCGGCTCCGTGTCCATCTCGGAACCGTAATCTTCGCCGCCGTACACCGTATTGTCCGATATCTTCGTGAACTGCAGCTCGTATCCCGCGGCGAAAGCGATGGTCAAAACATCCTTGTCGAGCTTGAACGGATAGTCCTGTGTCCCGCTCTCGTCCTTCACCCTCAACGCGGTCCCCACGACGGTGTACTGCGCTCGCTGTCCGTCGAGGTTCAGTCCGTTCTCCGACTCGAAGACCAACGTCGACGTGCCCCCCTGCATCTGGCACTGCCAGGTGCCGAGGAGCCCTGTTCCCCGGCTTTTCTTGACCGGAGTCGTGCTTCTCTCGTCCGGCGATTTTTTCGAAACCGCGGCTTTGCCCTTGTTCTTGCCCGCGGGAACGGCCGCGCTCTCGCCGGCCGCCGCGCGCACGACGCTGAACGGCGCCGACACCGCGAACGTGCCGTCGATGTACACATCGAGCTTGTAGTTCCCCTGGGGCCACCCGTTGTCCGGCCGCGAAAGCGCGAAATGGACGACTGCGTCGCCTCCGGGCGAGACGGCCGCGGCGGCGTCGATCTCGTAGTCGGGCGTTTCGATCGCGTCGACGGAGATCCACGCGCCTTTGACCGTGGACCCCTTCTTGGCCTTTTCGATGGCGATGACCGCATGTATCGACGGCGTGTCATCGCCAAAGCGGTTCATCACGTTTATGGGAACGGTCCCATCGCTGCTGACCTGCTCGCAAAACGTGATCGAGGCGATTCTCACCGCCGAAGCGGACGTGAACCACCCGAGCGAAACGACGATGAGCGCGCTCGCCAGTTTTCCGACGAGAGTTTTCATAAGAATCCCCCTCCTCGAGAGATGATCGAGAAACGCCCGTATTCGAGCGGATCCGCTAACGCTGCGGTCAATGGTACAGCGATTCGCTCTGCGATGCAATGGCGTGCCGAAGAGGCGATCCGGCCCGCGGGGGCGAATCGCGCGTCTCATCCTTCGCGCGCGCGGGGCGGGCCGACGCCTACTTCAGCGCCTCTTTACTGGCCGCGTGAATGTCGCGGTCATAGCGGAAAGGATTGGGGATATCGTCGGGGAAGATGGACTTTTCTCCGCAGATGATCGACGTCACGATCTTTCCCACGCCGGGGCCCAGCATGAACCCCTGCCCGCACATACCGACAGCGAGAACGAGCCCGTCGATATTGGGCGCGCGGTCGATGATGGGGATGCCGTCCGGCGTCATGGGGTAACATCCGCGCCAGACGCGGCGGATGAGGAGGTTCTTCAGACGAGGGATGAGCGAGATCATGCGGTTCGCGAGTATGGGCAGAAACTCGGACAAGCTCTCGCGATCGGTTCCGGTGAAGAGTTCCTTCGGCGTATAGCAGAAAATGATCTGCCCCTCGCTGTTCTGTCCGAAGTAGAAGTTCGCTGTGCGTCCTTCGGGTCCCGGCCGGAGGTCCACGACGAGCGGGGCGAGAAACGGTTGAACGGGCGCCGAGATTCCCGCCTCGTGCGAATCCGGCGCAACCGGGATGTCGATTCCGAGCGGATCGCTGTGCTCGCGCGCGTCGGCGCCCGCCGCGAGAACGACGGCGCCGGAGCTGTACGTTCCCTTGTCCGTCACCACGCCGGTGATCCGGCTCTTCGTCTTCGTGTACCCGATCACCCGTTCGTTGAAGCAATAGACCGCGCCGTTGCGAACCGCTTCCCTTTGAAAACCCACG
>CAZYCB010000421.1:0-4726 GCA_964645735.1 uncultured bacterium
GGCCGCGCTCACGCGCGTGCGTGGGCGCCCGTGGCCGCCACCCGCGGCGGTGAGGATGCGCACTGTGAGGACGTTGAGAGTCCTTCGCGGGAGCGACCGAGGATCGCCCGCCCCCAGGCGGGAAGCCGAGGGAAGCGGAGCGCAGGGCCTGCCGGCTCCTTCCTCCCCGCACGGCCCGCTAATACTCCCAGCGGAACTTGAGGTCGAAGTTGATCTCGTCGGTCGCCTGGCGGCTCGTCCCTTCGAGGCCTTTCTGTTGGTACTGAATGATTTCCGACCGCAGGAGGAGCATATTGCTCAGGCGGTACTCGACCTCGAGCTGCCGGGCGCTAGATATCTTAAGTCCCTGTCGATAATTAAGATACAGATCTTCCGACATGTAGCGGCCCACTGCAATGCTCATCTCGTTTTCGCTGCCCTTGGTTCCTGTCGCTTGGCCCACCGGGTTCGAATCGACGGCGATCGTCATGTTGCTCATCTGGGCGTTGAGGATCCGCTCGAGGTAGTTGGATGCAAGACTCGTGGCAGTCTCCCCGGCATTCCACTCGCTTCCGCCAGCGAAGGCCGCTCCCCCCGTCACGACCTGTCCGCCGAGCATTGCCCAAATATCGGCCTCGCTGTAGCCGGCCTCGCTGTAGCTGAGCGAGATCTTGGGCGCCTTCTCATCCGCCGGCCATGAGAGCGTCAGGAATATCTTCTGTTCTACCTCTCCCACGCGGCCGTACGGCGTGTAAGCGTCGAGATAAATGCCCGGTCTCAAGGTCGTCGCCGTCGCGAAGTCGAAGCTCCCGTCGGTGATGCGAAACTTGTTGTTGTAGAGCGTATACGAACCCCGAAGCACGTTGAGATCTCCGCGAAGGTAGAGCCCCGATGGATCCCTTTTGAGCACGAGGTCGCCGCCCATCTCCACATTGACCTCGGGGTTTCTGATCCACACGTTCTTCGGCGCGTGGAGTTCGAGGTCGCAGAGCCACGACGGAGATTCCGTCGGCATGAAGAGGGGCGACGGCGGACCCTCCTGAGCCGCGAGTGTCCGCGTGATCACAGCCTCCTTGACGTTGAGCGACCCGGTGACCGACGGCACCGTTCGGCCTTGTTCGTCGGTGTGGGACCTCACACGGATGCTCCCGCTCTGAGTCGACTGGAAGCCGGGCACCGTCGACACGGGGACGTCCGTGAAGGTGGCGTCGACGGCGTATCCGGAAACCCCGAACCCCTTGAGCGTCGCCGTTCCCTTGGCGCTCACGATGCCCTTCTTTTCTTTGCGGGCAGTGAGCGACGTGAGCGACACACGATTGTCGCGTACGGTCACGTCGGCGTTCACGTTCCTGTACACCTCATCGGAACCCGTCACACGCAGCGCCCCGTCCCGAATCTGGAAGTGTCCTGCGAACTGTGGATCGTCGGCGGCGCCCGTGACGTCGAGATGGCCGGAGAGTTTTCCCGTCGCGGCGGCGATGACGTCCACGTATCCCGCAACGATGGACAGATCTCCGACGGAGAGATCGGCGCCGAACTCCACCGGCGCGTCCCTGTGAAACTCGAATCCTTTTTTGATGTCGAAGTCGAGTGGGAGCGCGCCGCTGATCGTCGCCCTGTTCTCCCCGTCGTCAGCCGTGAGCGATCTCACCGTCAGGCGGCGGTCCTCGTAGAGGACATCCGCGCGGATGTCCGGAAGGGCGAGACTCGAGTCGGCCCGCGAGACCACGGTTCCCGAGACCTCGATCTTCGGCTCGTCGAGCGTCTCGCGAACGGTGGCGTGTCCCGAGAACACGCCGTCCCATTTGACGTTCTTGCGGAACCGTTCTACAAGGAGCGCCAGAGGAAAACGTTCCCCACGCGCGTCGACGAAAATGCCGGCGCCGCGCGCCGCCTTTTCGTCCACCCCTTGTTTCGCGATCGCGACCGGCGATTGGCGGTGCTGCCACCATCCCGTCGCACTGAGCGAGTCTTCCCCGTCGTTGACGACGAAACGATCCACACGATAACCATCGTCGTTGAACTCGCCCTCCAACGCGAGGTGGGTGAATGACACCTCACCCATGGTTCCATCCTTTATATCCGCGGCGAGCCGGATGCCGGGGTTTTCCGGGTCCCCCCGCACCACCCCATCGAAATCCCCCACGCCCGAGAAGCGGAACCGTTTCCCCGCCCCCGGGATGAGCGAAAGATCGACGTTCTTCCCCCACACGTGCAGGTCCGTGGTGTTCGGAGACTTCGCGTAGCGGCCGGACACACCCAGCTCGCACCCGTTCGCCGAGAGTACGAGGCGGTCGATGTCGGTCGATGTCTGGGCAAGCATCAACCGCGGCTGACCCTGATTCCGCCACGTCATGTTCGGGGCCTGAACGGCGAGATGCTTGATGAGCACCAACACCTCAGTCGGCCCTTTGGACTCGACATCGAAATCGGACGTGACGAGCGTGTCTCCTTTCGAAAAGCTGAAATCGCGGACGGCCACCTTTTTCGCGTCGGCGTCGAAAAGAACGTGCGGAGATGAAAACTCCCAGCCGCCGTAGAATAACTTGCGGCCTTCCACATCCACCGTCCCTGTCGCATGCGGACTCCCGGCCTTTCTCGCTTCGGCGTTCACCACTCCCGAGTCGATTCGCGCGGTGAGATACGTGAGATCGCGCCACGTGCTCGTCACGTTGACTTGAAGCGCATCGATCGGACCGACGAGTTTCGCGGCGAGGTCCACCGTTCCTCCGATCGAGGGCAGCTTGAAGTATTTCGTGACATATTCCAGATCGTCGCCCTGGAGCTTCAGGACGACGTCCGCCTCGCTTTTCGCGTCGATCGTGCCGAAACCGCTCACGACGACACCCGGCCTGGTGAGCGCGAACTCGTGGATATCGAGCCCCGTCTTTTCGTTCCAGCTCCCGGCGAACTGGATCGAATCGCCCTCGAAACCGCTCACAACCGAGCGTCGAAGATCCGCGTCTACCTCGTACGTCTTCTCCGAACCATCGTAGTCGAGGCGGACGGCCCCCGTGAGGTTCGTTTGAGGAGCGCCGCCGTCCGGCACGAATCCCTGCGTGAGGTCGAGTCCCTCGCACTCGCCCTGGAACGAGTACCCTCCCGATCTTCTGTCGTAGGTCAGCTCTCCTTTGAGCCGCGACCCGTGCACTTCTCCCTCCAAGGACGACAGGTGCACCTTTTCGGGAGTGACGACGCCCTCGAGCGAGAGTCCGCTGAACACGAGACTGAGCGCGCGTCCGGTGAGACTTCCCGTCACGGCGAGCGAGTCTCTCGTGCCGTTCACGACGACGCTTCCGCCCAGCTCGCCGTGCTGCTCGGGGATCCAACCCAGGGACGAGAACTCGTCGAGGTTCAGCGGGTTGAAAACACCCTGCACGTGATCGAGGCGCCCGTTCTCGTACCGCCCGCTCAGCATCACGAGCGATTGCTCGAGACGGATCACGAGATCGTTCAGCGTCACGCGTCCGCCCCCGAACTCGATCTTCGCTCGCATCGACGAGATATCCTTCTCCTTGCCTCCGACGGATGCCCGGCCCTGATCGACGTCGATCGTTCCCTTTCCCTGGGAGTACCGCGCGGAGCCGCTCACGTCGACCTTTTTGATCGCGAAGGGCGAATTGGCGTTCTCGGCGGCGATCTCGAGATCGTGTATGTCGAATCTCCGGATCTCCACCTGCGCCGACATGCCCTGCTCTTTCAAAGCGTCCAATCCGCGCAGCTTTGGAATGATCGGTTTTTTCTCCTCGTCGTACCACACGGAGATCCTCACCTTGTCCAGTCTGAGCTTTCCGACGATCATCCTGAGCTTGAGGAGCTCGAGCGCGTCGAAGTCGACGACGATCTCGTCCACGGATATCACTTTCAGGGACCGGTCGGTGCCGTGATAGCGGATGGTCGCGTCCGCGACGGACGCGTGACTGACGAGATCCGTCGCCACTTTGCCGCACGAGAACTGGAACGGTGTCCCCTTGAGGTAGTGATCGTTCACGTACTCGGACAACTGACGGGAGAGAACACTGCTTCTCTGGAAAACGACGATCGCAATCGCGACGCTGAGCGCGATCGCGAGCGTGAAGCTGAGGCTCCTGTGAATCTTGATTCTTCTCTTCTTGTCTTTCACGAGATCCACCGAATCAGAAGATCTGCCCCAGGCTCAGATGAAAGCGACCCGAAGGTTCCGTCCCGTCCCTCTTGACAGGAATCCCGTAGTCGAGTCTTATCGGGCCCACGGGCGTGTTGTACCGGAGCCCCACACCAATGCTGTAACGAAAATCTTCGTCCGTCACGTCGTTTTTGCTCACAAACGGATCGAAATCCCCGATGTCGACCGCCCCCAGGCTCGACCAGACGTTTCCCCCGTCGGCGAAAGCCGCGGCGGAGAACCGGTAGCGCGACAGTAAGGGAAGCGGAAAACGAATCTCGGCGTTGCCCACCACGAGAAGGCGGCCACCCACGACGGTTTCCACGGGATCGCCGGCGCTCTGCTCCACGAGCTCCGTCGGGCCCAGGCTGTTTTCTTTGAACCCTCGCACCGAGTTCCCGCCTCCGGTGAAGAAACGGTTTTCAATCGGAACCCCGACGTCTTTGGAAGAACCGTACGCGTCGGCGAAACCGAAGCGGCCGCGCACCGCAAACACGATGCCGCCGCTCTTGCTCCAGTATCTCTGCAGCGACGTGTTCAGCGTGTAGAAATCGTTGTCCCCACCCAGAAAGCCGCCGGCGAGTTCCCCGCGGAGATCACGAT
>CAZYCB010000422.1:0-1997 GCA_964645735.1 uncultured bacterium
AGGCTGTAGACGTTGGAGCAATCGAAAAAGTTGACCCCGCGGTCGATTGCCCCCCGCACGAGCAGCTCAGCCTCCCGGGCGTTCTTCACTCCGCGCAGAGCGAGGCCTAGGGCGATCCTCGAGACCCTTACGCCGGACTTCCCGAGGTTCACGTAGTCAATGTCGCTATACCCCATGGAGTCTCTGCCCATCGCCTTTCCCCGCCGCTGCCTGCCGTAGCCCCGAGAGAGCTACCGCCGGTCTGCTGCTCGTGAGTCTTGCAGGCTCAGCAGCCGCGACGCGTTTCGTCCCATGATGTTGGCCAGGCCGTCATCGTCCAGTCCGAGTCGAGCCACGAACGCCGGATTCATCTTCGATTCCTGGTTATCCGTTCCAAAGAGGATTTTCTCAGGACCGAGGATGTGGACGATCCTCTTCAGCAGCGCCGTTGGATCGACCTCTGGATATACCGTGATGGCCGCCGCATCGTGCAGACCCGAGATGTCAACGAGCACGTTGGTGTTCCGCGCTGCGACCATGGTGCCTTCCTGGTACCAGTTTCCTCCGGCGTGGCAGATGATCAGCTCCAGCTCACGCAGGTCAATCGCCACTTCATCCAGGGCCAACGGGTTGGCGTAGCGCAGTCGATCCAGATCACTGGCCGGGTCGTATCCCATGTGAAAGGCAACCGGTATTCCCAGGGCCGCCGCTTTCTCGTAGAAGCTGTAGACGCTGCGATCGTCGACTTCGAAGCGATCATGACAAGGATGCAGTTTGACGCCCCGAAAGCCGCGTTGCGTGACCAGACGCTCCAACTGACGGATCGAACCGCGGCGCTTGGGATTCAGGCACGCAAAACCGATGAACCTCTCGGGGTAGCGACGGCTGACCTCTTCGATCCAGTCATGAGAGGACAAGGTCCGGATTCCCAGTCCGTGAATTGTCTCGCCGTAGTGGAAGACCGGGTCGAGATCGGATGGGAAGGCCAGAAGCACCTTCTTGTCGATTCCGTTGACCTGCATCACGGCGATGAGTCGCTCGGCGTCCTCGACCATCGTGCGCTCGAGATCCGTTTCGGTGGCAGGGGGGATGTACCGACTGTCGTCGATAAAGGCGAATCCCTTTCGCGGCGGATGCGCATGGGCGTCGATCACAAGCATGCGTAATCCCTTCGTCTTACCGGGGCCTGCCACCCGAGCGGTGCTCATCACGCCGCATGGTATGCTCCGCGTCTCGCCGGATTTCTTGCGTGTGATCGCCGGTTCTGGCCGAGTAGCACTGGAAGATTGAAGCCAGAGCCTCTACGTCTCTCTGTCCTTCATAGACGTTCGTCAACGGATCCTGGTCGTCGACTATGCATCCGTAGAAATGCTGCAGTTCTCTCTTGAAGGCCTCTTCGTGCGAGGCAACGATCTCCTTCTTGACGGTTGACGTCCCGTCGGCCTGACACACCTCGACGGTCGTTGGGGCGTTCTTGACAAACGGGTGGGGAAACCTGATCGTCACTGTCTCGTTCATCCCATAGGCCGTCAACTGCTCGTCAAACCACTTGTGTGACGTGAAGCCGATCTCGAAGCTTGCCCTGATGATGGACGACAACTCCAGCTCGGCCTGACAGAATCTGCCGCCATCCCAGATGTCCGCGAAAAGCACACGCTGCGGTGTACCGAATGCACCTCTCAAAATGCTCATATCGTGCACACCGGCCAGCAGGAGATAGTAGTACAGCTCGGGGGGAGAGCTCCCGGTGACCTCCCTGAGCCCAGCGTACAGCCGCTCTTTCTCTTCCTCCTTGAGTTTGTCGCTTACATCGCTTCGCCGTTCGACAGAGTAGATCTCGTCGATGACCGGGAAGCAGTTCCCCGGGAAATCATGAGCCCGTACGAAGCGTACATCCTTCATCGACTTGAAGCATGCCTGACCCAGAACATAGCCGGGATCGTAACGCTTCATTTCGGCGACCATCAGCCGAACGCCGCTGTCCTCCACAGCCTGAACGATCCTGGATGCCTGTGCCG
>CAZYCB010000423.1:0-3450 GCA_964645735.1 uncultured bacterium
GGTCGATTTCCTTCTGGAGTTGGTTGATGTCGAAGGTCACGGTGGCGACGTCCGCTTGGAGCTGGGCCCTCTCATTCTTCAGCGACATGATCCGGAGGGCTCCCGCGTCGCCGAGGACGAACGCGTAGAGAAGCGTGGCAACGGCCACGAAGAAAAGAAACCTCTGGAGGCCGTCGCTGATCTCGTCGTGGTGCCGGTAGAACGACCTCAAGAACGGATGCCGGCTGAGGTCGCCCCCCGAGGTGATGAATCGTTTCGGACCCCTGGAATCGTTGGGTTTCGAACCGCGCTCTCCCGCCGGCGCTTCCCAGTATTTCATCCGAAGTCCCCCTCTCTTTTGCCTGACCGCGTCGACGCGACGCCGAACCCGAAACCGGACGCGGCCTACCTCTTGAAGTAAAAAACCTCTTTGCCCGGAAAGGAGGCGACGCTCCCGAGCTGCTCCTCGATTCTGAGGAGCTCGTTATACTTGGCAATGCGCTCGCTCCGCGACAGGCTCCCCGTCTTCATCTGTCCCGCGTTCGTCGCCACGGCGACATGGGCTATGGTCGAGTCCGATGTCTCGCCGCTCCGATGCGAGATGACGCAGGTGTACCCCGCCCGTTTGGCCGTCTCGATGACGTGGAGCGTCTCGGTGAGCGTGCCGATCTGGTTCAGCTTGATGAGGATCGAATTGGCGCCACCGCTCGCGATGCCTTTTTTCAAACGCGAATCCTTCGTGACGAAGAGGTCGTCTCCGACGATCTGGATCTTCGAGGACAGGCGTTCGGTCATCATCTTCCACCCCTCCCAATCGTCCTCGGCGAAACCGTCCTCGATCGATACGATGGGGTACCGATCCACCCACGAGGCGTACAGATCGATCATCTCCTCGCTCGAGCGGACCGCGTCGCCTTCGGCGCGCAGAACGTACTTGCCGTTCTTGTAGAAGCCCGATGCGGCGATGTCGAGAGCGATGGAGATGTCGACGCCCGGGCGGTATCCCGCCTTGTCGATGGCTTCGAGGATGCAGTCCATGGCGTCGCTGTTCGCACCGAGCATAGGGGCGAACCCTCCCTCGTCGCCCACGCCCGTGCCCAGTCCCTTGGATCTGAGTATCGATTTGAGGGCGTGAAAGGTCTCGACTCCCATCCGCAGCGACTCGGAATAGCTCGCCGCGCCGAGAGGCATGATCATGTATTCCTGGACGTCGAGCTTGTTGTCCGCGTGTATGCCGCCGTTGATGACGTTCATCATCGGCACGGGGAGCGTCCTCGCCGCCACGCCGCCGATGTACTGGTAGAGCGGCAGGCCCGTTGCCTTGGCCGCCGCCTTGGCCAAAGCGAGAGACACGCCGAGCATGGCGTTCGCGCCGAGCTTGGATTTGTTCTCGGTCCCGTCGAGTTCGATCATCACTTGATCGATATAGGTCTGATCGGTCGGGTCGAGGTCGAGAAGCTCGGGAGTGATGATCTCGTTGACGTTCCGCACGGCCTTGCTCACGCCCTTGCCGTAGTAACGCTCCTCGTCCTGATCGCGGAGCTCCATGGCTTCGTGGATCCCCGTAGACGCCCCCGACGGAACGGCCGCCCGCCCCATCGCCCCGCCCTCGAGGCCGACCTCGACCTCGACAGTGGGGTTCCCCCGCGAATCCAGGATCTCCCGCGCGTGTATGTATTCGATTGATGGAGTCATGCGTGCCATACCTTCATCCATAAGAGTCCGCCACAACGATCCGCCCAACGCGTTGGCGCGATGCAGGCGCCAAACGCAAAAACTAACTGTAGAAACACGGAACCGTTTGTGTCAAGCTAATTTGGGTGATGCCCTGCCCGGTCGCAATCATCGGTTTCGGACGGAAACACCGCAGTGAGAGAAGACGATAGAGAGCTCATCGCGCTGGCTCGCACGGGAGACGAACGGGCGTACCGCGATCTGCTTTCGAAATACGAGCGCGCCGTTTACAACATCTGCTTCAAGATGGTGCGGAACCATGAAGAAGCGAAAGACCTCGCTCAAGAAGCGTTCATGAAAGTCTTCTCGATGCTGGAACGGTACGACCCGTCGTTTGCGTTTTCGAACTGGCTCCTGAAGATCACGTCGAACTTGTGCATCGATGCGATGCGCAAACGGCGGATCCAAACGCAGCCGATGGACGAACCGATCCACAGTGCCAAGGGCGAGATCGAGCGCCAGTATCCATCGCCCCTGGACTCCCCGGACAAAGTGCTCCTCAAGAAGGAACGGATGAAGCTCCTCGCCGACGCGATCGAGAGCCTCCCGCCCCACTACAAGGTGATGATCATTCTGAGGCACCAGGAGGACCTCTCCTATGAGGAGATCGCCCGTGTTCTCGACATTCCCCTGGGGACGGTCAAGGCGAGGATCCACCGCGCCCGGGAGATGCTCAAGGACCTGCTCGAGGGCCCTGGATTCTGGTAGGTGATTGCACGACAGCAAATTGCACGTTTGCGGGTTCTTTTCCGCGAACTTTGGCGGCGGGTTTTCCGTATAGAAAACTGGTGATGGCCATGAGGAATTTCGCAGCGCATTCTCCGAGACGGGTGTGCCCGCGGCGGGCTCAGCTCGCTGCCGTCGCGGCCTTTCTCGCCGTCCTATGGACGACGCCGGCCGTTCATGCCCGATCCTCGGACCTCGAAGAACAGGAAACCCGGACCGTCAAGGTCGCGGGCGAAACGAAGATCTACGTCAAGAACGCGCGGGGCAAGACGATCATCGTGGGCCGCAAGGACGCGGCCGAGGTGACGATCCGCGCATCGAAGTTCGTCCGCGCGAAGGACGCCAAAACGGCGGCCGAATGGATGAAGGGCCTGGGGTTCACCGCCGAAAACGACAGCGGCCAGATCTCCGTCATCCTGCATCATCCGCAGAGAATCGATGCAGAGGGCGATTTCTGGACCGTCATCAGACGGATCAGAGACCGGGCGTACATAGACCTCACGATCGAGGTGCCTGCGGCGTTCGACGCCAAGGTGTCGAGCACGAGCGGAGACGTGGAGATCACGTCGCTCGAGGGGAGCGTGAGACTTTTCGGGAGCAGCGGCGACGTGCTTCTCAAGGGGATCGGCGGGTCGGCTCTCGTGGAGCTCTCGAGCGGCAGAGTGGATGCCGATGCGATCGGCAAGGATCTTCACATCCGTATGTCGAGCGGCGACGTGATCGCCCGGGGTGTCGGCGGCCTGGTGGCCGTGCAGGGAACGAGCGGCGACGCGGAAGTCCACGATGTGAGCGGCGACGCGACCGTGACGCTTTCCTCCGGTGACCTGGTTCTCGAAGGATGCCGCGGCGGCGTGTCCGCGAGAACGTACTCGGGCGACATCCGCATCGACGATGTCGCGGGGGGCGTGACCGCCTCCACGGGAAGCGGCGATATCGCGGCGACCCTCACGCCTGTGGGCGCGAAGGAGAATCGGTTCGAGTCGGCGAGCGGCGACGTCACCGTGGAGTTCC
>CAZYCB010000424.1:0-4296 GCA_964645735.1 uncultured bacterium
CTCCTCGTCTTCGGGTGGAAGGTCCACACGATCGAGATCGACGGAGCCGAAGCGGACGGCTACGTGAACAAAGCGGAACAGATCCTGTCGGGCCACATACCGCGCGACCCGTGGCACCCGTTTCTCTATCCCATACTCTCAGCCGGGGCCGGAGCGCTGGTGGGAGACGCTTTCGCGGGCTCCCGTATCGTGACGACGATCTTCGCCGGTCTGTTCATCTTCGCCGCGTACAGGATCGGGAGATCTTGCTTCGGCAGGGACACGGCCCTCTTTTCTCTCGTCGCCCTCGTTCTGAACTACAACGTGATCATGATGGGGGTGGAAGCGTCGACGGATATGACCTTCGCAGCGCTCGTTCTCGTCACCCTGCTCCTCGCGGCGCGCATCAGCCAGGGCCTGCGCTACGTGCCATTGATTCTTCTCGCGCTTTCGTTTGCCCTTGCGTATTCCACGCGATACAGCGCCCTGTTTCTGGCGCCCGTCGTCGTCTTGGCGCTCTTCCTGGCGCTCGCGGGCGAGCGGCCCCGGCGAAGGGCCGCCGCCGCCGCGGTGTTCGCCGGCGCTTTGGGGATGTTCCTCCTGCCTCAGTTCATTTTGACTGCGAAGGCGTTCGGATCTCCGTTCTACAACGAGAACTGGAAAAACCTCGCCTTCAAGATGTACGGCGAAGAGGACTGGAATTACCTGCGCAACGTTCCCTTCGACGGACCGCTCGCCACGCTCGTGAGCTCGCCGATGAAAGTCGTCACTTTCTGCGTCCGCGAGCTCGGGCGCTTCTTCTACGTGACCATGGGAGCCCTCGGAGGGCAGGGTCTCGCCGGCGCGCTCTTCGAGGCAACGGCGCTTCTGGGCGCCTACACGGGTCTCTTCGCCCCGAACCGAAAACGGGCGATCCTCCTCGTTTTTGCCGTCACGTTCGTTTTCCTGACGAGCCTCTTCTTCTATTCCATGCCGAGGCTGATGCTGCCGATTTTGCCGCTGGGGTATCTGTGGGCCGGAGACTTCATCCTGTCCGGACCCTTCGCGGGGTCCTTCCGCATCGCGAGGTTCCGGATGAGCCGCGCCGCTCCCATCGTCGCGGTGTTCATGATCGCCATCGTGGCAAGCACCGCGTACCACATGCCGATGTACAGAGCCGCACACCCGGTTCGCGAGCTCGAAGCCCTGCGTTTCGTCGAGCGGACGTACGGCGAGGACGTCACCGTCCTCGCCTCCGCACACGCCATGCGGCGGTACGCGAAATGCTCGTATCAGAAGCTCCCTCTCGCCACGGGCGACGAAGTGCGCCACGCAGGCTTGTACCTCGATCGCGTCAGGAATCTCGTCGAAACCACGGGCGCCGATTTCGTCGTCGTCGGCAGGATCACCCTGGGAAATAGACCCGTTGGACTGCTCGATGCGGCGGCCGCGCCGGATTTTTTGGAGAGCGTCTATCAGAATCCTGACGTCGTCGTCTACCGCGTGGTGAAGGGAAAGAAAGGTGGCGAGACGGACACGGGTTCGCTCGGGCACGATGCGCCCCGGGGAAATTAAGAGAGATGGCGTGTTCGGGAAAACGGGCGCAGATCACGACGCGGCGTTCGGTGAAAGTCGTCCGCGTCAGATAGCTGCAGCTGGCCGCAGCATCGCGGCCGCCCGGGCTCAGTGCTCCAATCGCTCGTTCGCTTTGAGAACGCTTTCGATCACCTCATTGTAGTAGGGCTTCTCCTTCAAGCTTGCATACGTCCCCGGAAAGAGCACGAGCGTGATGTCGGCGGATTGTTCGGAGAAGCTGTTCAGCACCACGGAGCAGCGCTGGCTGCCCACGAGCCGAGTGTTGTCGATCATCGGAAAGTCGAAATAACTGATAGCGAACCCCGCCACCTTCGTCTGACGGCCGAGCTCGGGGTCAGGAGTCTCGATGTTGAGCCCGATCCCAATCTCACGGTTCTCCCGGTCTATGCCGAGTATATCGATCCCGAACGTCGTCTCGACGCCGTCTAGAGTCAAAGTCTCCGGATCGAGGCTGGTGCCGGCGGGATCTTCCGTCAAATCGATCGTTCGGTCGAAGCGCTTGCCGACGCCTTCCAGAACGATCATCTGCCGGCGCACAATTTCCCGCGCCATGCTCTCCAGCCGCGCGAGATAGGCGGCACTTTCCTCCCGGGCCTCCGGAGTCTTCGCTTCCTCCCCGGCGTGCATGACGCGCCGCCGCATCTCCGCGAACAATGGTTTCAGGTTCAGCGTTTCGTGAAAATTATACGCGAGCATCTCGAGGTTCAGAACGGAGGCGCCGAGCGCCGTCTCGCTCGGATTCACGAAAGAGTTTAAGATCGATACGCACATGTCCTTGCGGAGCGCGCTCTCCGACTCCTCTCGCCGGCTCATAAGCTCCGTATAGAGGCGGGTGTTCGTTTCAACCGTTTGCCGCTTGTTCAGAGCGTTGGACGTGATGAAACCGAGAAGGGCTATGGCCGCCGCCGTGAGCAATCCCCCAACCGGATGCAGGAGGATCGCGACCTTGTCCCAGGCGTCTCTTTTCCTGACAGGTTCGTCGCTCATGATTCGCTCACTTCCTTCGCAGGGACAGCTTGCCGTCCTTCTTCTCGAGAATCAGATCGTACCGAGTCGCGTTTTTGTACGAAAACACCTCGAGCGTGACCTTCTGTTTCTCATAGAGGAGCGTCAGGACGCACTTGCCCTCCTGCTTCAAGGACAGCTTGTAAGAACCGAACTTGTCGGTGGCCGTGGAGTCGACCACGGCCGGGGCAGGCTTGGCGTCTCCGGTCGCCGGCGGCACGACGGCGATCGTTACCGGCAGGCCGGCTGGCACCGGCTTCCCTTGCAGCTTGATGTCGCCAAAAACGCGGCCGGCATATGCGTTCGACGCGGCGACGCAAACCCACAGGGCCACCGAAACGACGACGATCCTTTTCATGCTGGTTTCTCCTTCCCGCCGGCTGATAGCGCCCGACCCCGAGGGACCGAATTCGTCCCGGAGGGGCGATGTACCGGCGTCTTTACCCTGGTGCGACGCATCATATGGCCATTTCGTGTCGGTGTCAACACGTCCGCCCGGGCGATTTGCTAGCGACTCGCAACGATCCGCGTGAGATCTCTGCGCAGCGCCTCGATGGCCGGTTTGGCCTGCTCGAAAACATCGTTCGCCTTCGAGAAATCCAGGATCCGTATGTCCCCAACTTGCGGCTGAACGAAAATGTCCGGCGCGTGTACCTCTGTCCTCCGGGTCAGCGCCAAGGACTGCATGATGTCGAACGCGCCGAGGAGCGCGTCCAACGCGTTGGGCGTCTCCTGTCTTCCCGAAATCCGCGACCTGCCCACGTCGACGGCAATCGAAACGTCACACTTCTTTTCAATATGATCATAAGGGACGGAGTTCACAAGACCTCCGTCCATAAGAACACGGCTGCCGCGGACGAGCGGAGCGAACACGCCCGGAACGGCGATACTCGCCCTTATGGCCGGCATCAGTTCTCCGCTCTGGAATACGACCTCCTCCCCGGCCCAGAAATCGGTCGCGGTCACGATGAGCGGAATCTCGAGTTCCTCGAAGGTCCTCTTCGTGACGGCCCCCTGCAGCCGCATGAGGAACCGGTCGGGCCTGATGACCCCGCCACGCCTGAACTCCGGCACCGGCGGGCCCACCCATTTCAGCAGATCCATTCGTTTCCTGATGACGCTGCCGAGCCTCTTGTCTTCCGTGATGAAATACTTCTCGACGAGCTCGCGTATAGCTTTTCCGGACATGCCCGACGCGTACAGCGCACCGACGAGAGCCCCGATGCTCGTCCCCGCGATGATGCACGGCCGCATTCCCATCTCGTCCAGAAGCTCCAGGACGAGTATGTGCGACAACCCACGGACACCTCCGCCTCCCAGTGCTAGACCCAGACGCCGCATGTCAGTCCCTCCGGTTAGGCCGTGATTCGTGCGCTTTCGCGAGCGTCGAGGTTCCTTGTCGTCCATCGGGATCGTGATGCGCGGACAGGACCACGATCGAATCCGGATAGACGGCACTCTCCGGTGGGGAACAGGAGTACGAGAGACAGCAACCGCGGTAGCCAGAACGATCGCATGGCCTGCAGCGACAGAGAGAGTCTTCGATGACAGCGTCAAGGGATGCCAGCGACTGGGACTCGCCGCGAAGCGAAGCCGCGTACAGCGCAGACGTATCGTGGTCGAACGCGGGACCGGAAAAGCCCGCGTCTTCCCCGTCACTCGGGCTTCCGCGCGATCTAGCACGTGTACTGTAGCACGCACGCGGCGCGAGATCAATCGCTGAACCCCTCTCGGCGA
>CAZYCB010000425.1:0-1907 GCA_964645735.1 uncultured bacterium
AAGCGCATGAAGACCGATGCCAAGACGTTTCATGGTCTCGTGACGACGCTCGAGCAGCGTGGCGACGTCATCGTGCGGACCGAGGCCGTGCGCGGGGGTGTGGCTCGCTTCTACCGACTGGCCACGGATCGCGACCCGTGACGCCCGCAGCCGCTGCGAGCGTTTCACCTTTTCACCACTTCACCCCCCTCTCGCGCGTACGCATACGAGGGGAGTGGAGAGAGGCGTACGGGATAGGGTGAAGATGTGAAAGAGAGAAGAGAAGAGAGAGAGTGTTGTTCTTTCTATAGTTTGCACGCTTCGCCGTTCTCCCCGTTTCACCCCTCGGTCCTTAGGCACCTCGGATTTCTGGAGACGGCTCGATCCGCATGAAGGCTCACGAAGGTTCACCAAGCGACGATCAAGCGGTGCCCCATGATGTCCTTGGAATGTCCCGAGCGAGGACGGCGCCAAAGCATCCGTGCGGATGTGCCGGAGAAAGCATGAACGATCAGGAACGCTCATTGCAAGGCGATCGGCCTGCCACCCGTCCCTTGGGTCCCGATTCGAAAACGAACGGAATGCAGGGGCACGGCATTCCGTTCTGCGGCCATTGTGGGCGGGAGCTCGACCCCCAGAGAATCCGGCGAGGAGAACCGAAGCGCTTCTGCTCGGACGCGTGCCGCGCGAAGGCATGGCGACGGCGAAACGGCGACGGCGGTGGAGGACGAGACGTGAACGCCGACGACCGTCGGTCACTTGAGAGGGCGTCGGAGCGGCGTTTCTGTGCGCGCCCAACGCTTCCCCTCTCGTGTATACCCCCTGTTTTTGGCGCGCGCGTGTCTATACCTGGTGAACCGGGAGCCGCTCTGCCGGGGAGCCGGCCGACCGCCGCTGCGCGCGAACGCTATCCTGCTGGCAGGTAGGAGACTAAGTGCCTTCCCTGCGGTTTATATCGATCCCCAGATAGATAAAGGCTATTATACGAGACCGTATAAGCAGTAGTTCGGCGTGCCGCGGAGGGCATTTCTAAGTGAGTCGATTGATCCTGTACGCGGATGAATCCGGCACGATGCCGCTGCATGACAACGATAGCCCGTTTGTTGCTGCTATCGTTGCCGCAAGATCCCCTTTGCTCATAGACAACCAACGCCCCCGTGGAATTAGTGCTTTTGTTGCACGGGCAGTCGCGTCGGGCGCTGTGCCATTTTTCGCCTACGTGCTCCCAGTGCCGGGCTATGCCATGGCGGTGCAACGGAAGTACGCTAAACTCGATTTAATGACAAGGGCAAGAGGTCTGCTTGAGAAGAAGGCGGTGTGGGCGTGGGCGCCCGGAGCGCCGATTCGAAATTTTGTCTGGGCACAAGCGATGCTGAATGCAATTGCACAGCTTTTCATTCGCCAACAGGCTGCCTTCGCGCTCGCGGAAGTATTGGTCATTTTTGACAGAAAGACACTTGCCCCCGAAACACGTGAACTGTTTCGACTCATGGTCAGGCGAATGCCGCATACAGTTAATGAGGTACTCACGAACCTGCCACAATTACCATCGAGCGCTCAAAGAGTAATTCGTGACCGGTTCGACTTGGCTCCGACTAATATTACGATGCTCTGGAGCGATGAATGCGACGAGGACGACGTCGGAGTTGGTTTGAGGGTCGCACATCATTTTGCGAGATGTTTTCACCGCCACCTTCTGGGGCGGGACGGTGGCGAATTCGAAATAGCCCTCTCCCACTCTGGTTTGGCGCTGACGTCAATTAATTTCACGCCCACGATGATGCGACCCATGGATCGCACATTCATTCAGGAATGGCGGGCGATTACAGGTTTACCGGAGCCAGATTGCTGAATCAACGGACGCCGAACACGCGCAACCAGCTGACGTCCGCTTCCGTCACGGGGCTGCAGCGCACCCCGCCTGCCGG
>CAZYCB010000426.1:0-2027 GCA_964645735.1 uncultured bacterium
CCGGTCGAACGTCCCCTCGACCGCCGTCGAGTAGTTCCCCGCACAGTCCTTGCTGAACGCCGTGTAGTAGTAAATGTCCCGCGGCGTGCGAGGACTATCGTCGTACGCCTGAGCGCCCGTGAGAACCACGAACGTCCCGTCTACCGGTCCGCCCGGATAGCTCGGGACTGGAGCCGCGTAGTGGGGATAGCCCGCCCATCCCCTCACGCGGATTTCCACGCCCGCAAAGCTCGCGTCGCCCGTCGGGTTCGTCCACGTGAGATGAACCTTGTTGTGACCGGGAAGCGCCACAAAGTTCGTCGGCGGGCTTGGAGCCACCATGTCCTTCACGAACTGCCAGCTGTATCCCGCTCCATCCCAGTTGCCCGCGTCGTCCTTCACTTGGAAGTACACCGTGTGAGAGCCCTCTCCCAGACCGTCGAAGCCCGGAAGAACCCACCCGTCGCTATCCCACGCAGCCGCGTCCACTCCCGAGAAGATCGACGTCCAGCCCAGCGCGTCGATCTGGTAATTCGCCAGATCCAGGTTCACGTCGTCGTCGAACCCGAAGTTCGAGAAAACGGGCGCTGCGCTGTAGCACACTCCCTGCGCCTCTGCGATCGCCTCCATCGTCGGAAGCGTGCAGTCGACGCGCACGAAGCCGTCGACACCGTCCACGTCGAGGGGATCGTTGTCGAGATCGCGGAGCTTTACGGACGTGATGTCGATCGTGCTCGTCCCCTCCGCCACCGGTGTCAATGTTACGGTGAAGAGATCTCCGTCGCCGGTCGCCCCTGCGTCACCGCCCAGGATCGCGCAGCTCGCACCGTACACGCCGCCGCCATAACTGAAGGGATAGAATGCCGTCCCGCCCACCGAGCCGAGATACGAGCCCTCGAGGATATCGGTCGTGACGCTCACAACCGTCGCCACGTCCGTGTTCACCTGGAACATCACGTCGTAGCCGCGGGCTTGGGCGGCTCCGGTTCGATCGATGTGGAACGTGTAGATGATCGGCGTCCCGCACTTCGTAGTCCCCGACGCGGGCACGACACTGATCCGGTTCAGCGCCGTTTCCCATGGAGTGAAGTCCACGTAGTTGGAAACCGCGCACCCCGTGCCCGACGGGTTACTCGAGTGAGTGGGACCCGACGAGCTACCCCACCAGTTGCCCTCGCCATTGACGTCGGGTGAAACGGCCTCGGACAACACCCCATACGAGGTGCACCGTGTGAGGCTGTTCCTGTTGGCCATTGTTCCGGTAGCGATGTGACCATTCCATGCCCGAACCCAGATCCCATAATCCAGCTGGTCGCAGTCGTTGTCCGTTATGCTCGCGTTTGTGACGAGACCCAGGAGCCGGATGCCGTAGCTGCCGGTGGCTCCGGAGTTGCCGAGGATGGTATTCCGCGCAATGACCGGGGCGGTGAAATTACCGTCACTCCCGGTCCCCGTGGAACCATTCCAGAGTCCGATACCACGACGGTACGGCTTGAGGTTCATGATCACGTTGTCGGTGATCTCGATATTCGTGAATCCACCGATTCCATCGGGCGGAGTGAATGAGCTTGCGAAACTGATCCCCGTCCCTCGCGTGTCGTTGGTGAAAATCGTCCCCGCACCCATATCGATAGTATTGTGGCTGACCCTCTGCAGAGTCGTGACGTTGGAGCCGCCATAATTCATGTTGAAATAGGCGTCGCTCGACCAGTCGCCTGCGGTCCGATCGAACGTGTTGTAGCTCACGTCCGTGGAGCCCGCGTGGCGCTCCAGCAATATCGTGTTGTCACCACAGTTGGTGATCTCGTTGTAGGTGAAGACGAGCGAGGCGAGGCTCCCCTGGGTAATGAGCCCGTAGTTATGCTCATCGGTCGCCGTCGGACCGAAGCCCTCGATCTTGTTGTGCGAAATCGTTATCGTGGAACCCGACGAGGACGAATACGGAGACATGCCGTGCAGGCTCGTACCCGTCTTGAGGGTGAATCCATCGAAGACCACATCCCCGGACGTTAGGTTGATCCTCACGACGTTCCCCGTCGCCGCGGACG
>CAZYCB010000427.1:0-8314 GCA_964645735.1 uncultured bacterium
CGCATACGCAACGTTCGACACGGTGCAGGGTTCGAGTATATTCCACCTCACAGGCGATTTGTCGCTGTTAACAAGCCAGAGTCGAGTGTCAGTTGCAGTCCAGAATTCGGCGACCCAGCTCGGTTACCACGTGGTTCTCCAGAATGAGACGCAGAACGGGAGCCAGGCGGGGCTGTTCCTTTTCTACAACAGCCGCCACGGGAATGGGGAAACACCGGCAGAGGACGTGCTGATCCAGTATCTGTTCACTCCCCCGGCGAATCAAGTTTACAGCTTCCGCTTGGATCGGAGCCTAACAGGGGAGTTCACTCTTACGTTGGACGCCACTGTGGTGGGAACGGCCCAAGACACCCGGGTAACAACATTCGACCGGATCTGGCTGAATGCCGGCCAGGACAGCAACCCAGGTCACGGGGCATCCTTGGGGAACATCGCGCTGTGCAAAGAACCTGTGGCGGTGTCTGTTCAACCTGGGTCGGCCACCGTTGAGGTCGGTCAGACGCAGCAATTCACATCGACGGTGGTGGGGACTTCGGAGCAGTCGGTGACCTGGTCGGTGGACGGTGGAGCGGGAAACGGGACGATCGCCGCAAGTGGTTTGTTCACGGCCCCGGCGACTGTGCCGAACCCGGCAACGGTGACGGTGCGGGCGACGAGCGTGGCGGATCCGACGAAAACCGGGACGGCGGCAGTCACGGTTATCAGTCGCGAACCAATACTGTATGTGAATTGTCAGGCTGATGGGGAGAACGACGGATCCTGTTGGGAGGACGCGTACACGGATCTGCAAAATGCGCTAGCTGCGGCGGTGCCAGGCGACTCGATTTGGGTGGCGACGTGTGGGTATTTCCCCACACACGGGAGCGATCTCACAGCTGCTTTTCAGCTCAAGAACGGTGTGACACTCTATGGTGGTTTCTCGGGAACCGAGACTATGCTGAGTCAACGGGATTGGGTGGCGAATCCCGCGTGGCTGCTTGGTCGTACCGGTGGGAATCCTTCGCAACCAACCTACCATACGGTGTTGGCGATTGACACAGACTCCACGGCTGTAATTGACGGGTTCCATGTGGCGGGTGGGGATGCGAGGTCTATTTCCGAGTATAAGGGTGCGGGGATGTACAACTTGAATAGCAGTCCCACAGTAAGAAACGTCAAGTTTTTTTCGGGCGTTGCTTTTCGCGGTGCTGGGATGGCCAACGTGCTGAGCAATCCATCTCTCACCAACGTCGCTTTTATAGCTTGTGCGGCGTACGATGCTCACGGGAATGGTTGGGGAGGCGGGATGTACAACGATTCGAGCAGTCCGAGGCTCAGAAACGTGGAGTTCATAGGAAATCGTGGCGACCAGGGGACCTGCATATACAACAGGTCTAGCAATCCGACATTAGTGAATGTGAGCACTTCAGAAAACGCAGCTTGGAGTAGCTACGGGCACCCCTCTGCGATTTACAATTGGAATAGCAATCCAACACTGGTAAATTCGATCTTCTGGGCAGATGATTCTCCGTACCCGACCGGTCTCAAGGAGATCTATAACGAGGGCGAAAGTCACCCTCTCATTCGCTACTCTATCATTCAGGGGTCCGGAGGAAGTGGCGCAGGGTGGGATACGACTTTGGGCATTGACGGGGGTCACAATAAAGACGCTGATCCCCTGTTTGTCATGGGAGATTCTATTCCGAGTCTCCATTTAAGTGACGGCACATCGCCAGCGGTGAACGCCGGCAATAACGCTGCGCTGCCGCCGAGTGTAACCACCGATCTCGATGGCGAGCCGAGGATCGTTGCAGGAGTCGTGGACATGGGAGCATACGAATTCCAGGGCGTTGTGCCCGCCTTGGCGATAGTGTCCCCAACGTCTATCGTATTCGATGAGGCGCCCGTGAACCAGACCACATGCGACACGGTCTATGTCGCAAACGCCGGCGGGACGACCTTGACAATCGCGGGAATCTCGGGGTGTGCGACGGCACCTTTTGCCGTCGATACGACGCTAACGACACACGAGCTCGAACCGGGGGATTCGACGAGAATCCTGGTGTGCGTGACGCCCACGACCGAGGGAGGGGCGTCGTGTGAGATCGTGATTGTATCCAACGCGACAAACAGTCCGACGACAATTCCTGTTGAGGTTGAAGAAGTCACGGCGATCGCGTCAGAGAATATTCCCGCGGTGTCGCGCATTGTGTCCATTGCGCCAAACCCGTTTAACCCTAGTACGCGTGTACACTACGACCTCGCGTCGCGTGTCCACGTATCCTTGTGTGTCTTTGATGTAAGTGGACGCTTGATCAAGCGGCTCGCGGACGAAACTAGTGGCCCCGGGACGTTTACGAGAGAATGGGATGGGACGAACGAAAACGGCGAACAAGTATCAACAGGCGTCTATTTCTGCCGGTTCGCTGCGGGGTCGATTACGGAAACCCGGAAGATGGTTCTTCTGAAATAGGACGGATACGGCCGTTGTCACGGTCCTTTCTTGAGAGTCGAGAGGAGACCCGTCGCCGATGACTCTATGTGAAAATTGCCGCCTTTCTTAGCTAACAAGCGACCTTGCCAAAAACCGCTATCCGGGGTGGTGTTCCAAAAAAAGTATGGCGGTCTCCCATGTCGACTTTAAGGTTGTCGTGACGTGGAGTTAATGGTAGACTCGCCGCGTAGCTACCCTCCCTTTTTCCTCCCTTGGTGCTTCCACTTCTTGTTCGTGTGCCGGGCGATGCCGCTCGGGTGTGCGGCATGTGCGAGGAGGTGCGGTGATGCACACAACGGTGTTTTCCGGTGCGATACTGGGCGTCGATGGTCTCACGGTGGAGGTCGAGGTCGACATCGCCCGCGGGATCCCCAGCTTTTCCATCGTGGGGCTGCCCAACACGGCGGTCCGCGAGAGCCGCGAGCGCGTGACCGCCGCGATCAAGAACACGGGTCTCGAGTTTCCTCTCGAAAGAATCACGGTCAACCTCGCGCCGGCCGACATCAAGAAGGAAGGCGCGGCATTCGATCTCGCCATCGCGATGGGAATCGTCCTGGCAGCGGCGCGGAGAACGTCCGCAGACGGCGGGATCCCTCCGGATTGGCAGCGGACGGTCTTTCTGGGAGAGCTTACGCTCGGCGGCGACATACGCAAAGTCCGAGGAGTGCTCCCGATTCTCCTCCACGCCAAGCGAAGCGGCTTCACGCGGGCCGTCATCCCTCACAAAAACCACGCCGAGTCGCTTTACGTGGCGGGCGTCGAGGTGCTGGGGTGCAAGCGGTTCTCGGATGTCCTAGCTCTTGTCCTGGAGGATGCCTCGCCGCGTGTCGCGTCGTCGATTCGTTCGAGATCCTCCGGGGCGGCGGATTCGGCCGGCGACCGCATCGCGATCGCAGCACCCGAAGACGTTCTTAGAAAACCGCGCGACCGCGTGGAGAGTCTCGCGATCTCGGAAGACGATGATCCGGCGAACGTGTACGGGGATATGAAAGATGTGTTCGGCCAGGAATCGGTCAAACGGGCGCTTCTCGTCGCGGCGGCGGGCGGTCACCACGTTCTCATGTCGGGTCCGCCCGGCGCGGGTAAGACGATGCTCGCCCGGCGCTTCTGCTCGATCCTCCCCGCGCTCGACGAGCAGGCCGCGCTCGAAACGACGATGGTCTACAGCACGGCTGGTCTTCTGGACGGCGCTGGACTCGTCACGCGGAGCCCCTTTCGCGCGCCCCACCACAGCGCGAGCGATGCGGGCCTCATCGGCGGCGGAACCATCCCTCGCCCCGGGGAAGTCACGCTCGCCCACAACGGGGTGTTGTTCCTGGACGAACTGCCCGAGTTCAAGCGCCATGTTCTCGAGACGCTGCGAGAACCGCTCGAGGAGGGGCGGATCACGATCTCCCGCGCGAAAAGCGCCGTGACCTTTCCCGCCCGGTTTCAGCTCATCGCGGCGATGAACCCCTGTCCATGCGGCCAGACGGGCTCGCGGGATCAGATCTGTCGCTGTGGGCCGCAGGTGATCGAACGCTACCTCGGCAAGATCTCGGGGCCTTTGTTGGATCGAATCGCGATTCATGTGTTCGTCCGCCCTGTCGAATTGTCGGCCTTCGGCGTGGACGGTTCTGCGCGGGAGACCAGCGCGGAGATGCGCTCTCTTGTCGCTGAGGCAAGGGAGAGGCAGAAGCGCCGCGTTTTGGCCGGTACGAGCGACCGCACTGACGGATCGGCGCACGGCGACGGTCGTGGAGGACTTGGCGACGGCGCGTTCGTATTCTTGAACGCGCGTCTTTCGGAGATGCTCGTGAAGAAGTACTGCCGTCTCGACGAAGCAGGTAACAATTTATTGATACGCGCGCAGAAGCAGCTCCGCGTGAGCGCGCGAGGGCGGGGGCATCTCTTGAGGGTGTCGCGTACGATCGCGGATCTCGAGGGATCGGACTCCGTCAAAGCGGCACACGTGGCCGAGGCGGTGCAGTACGGGGTGAGGGAGGCGCCGGGTTGACGGCGGCTCTGGCGCTCTTCGGTTACATCTCGACAAGCCGCTCCCGAACCACTAGAATCGGCTGAGTTCGGCGCGATCGGCAACTCCGGGCGTCGTTCGGAATCCGAATGCGCCGCGAACAGCACTGGGCGTATCGACGGGAGTCGCACTTCCTGGAGTGCGATCTCGGGTCTCTTACTTAAAGCGGAGGTACAAGGAATGTCGAAAACGCATCTCATACTCGCGAGTTTGTTCCTGATGATGGTCGCGAGCAACGCCTGGGGGGGATCCTCCTTGTTCGGTCCCAGCGACCGGACAGAATGCTGGGACTTCAGCATACAAACGCGTTACGTCGGTTCGAGCGATTTCGAAGGGGAGCAAGGGGCCCAGCTGTCTATCGAGGACGATCTCGGTTGGGGCTTCGACCTCGGCTACAACATCAACGAACGGTTCAAATTAGGGGGTTTCGTTTCGTGGCGGTCGGTTGGCTATAGCGCGCGCATCGTGGACGCGGCCGACGCGAATAACACGAGCGGCTACGGCGGCTGGCTGGACACAGCGAACCTCGCGCTGAACGCCACATGGAACGTTCTCGCGAATCGGTTCACGCCCTACGTTCAGGGCTCCATCGGCTGGGCGATGGTGGACACCAACATACCCGCGGAAATCGACTATGGGTGCTACTGGGATCCGTGGTGGGGATACGTTTGCGGGGACTATGCTACTACGTACGGTGACGATACGGCGTCATTCGCGCTGGGAGCCGGAGTGAGCTGGCAGCTGTCGACTGCGTTCTACATTCGTGCTGGATACGAGAAGAGCTGGCTCGAATCCGGTACAGCCGACGGTTTCGATATGTTCCGGTTCGACATGGGATTCCTGTACCGATAGGGCGCCGCGTCTAGAAGGTCCGAGAGGCGGGCGTTCTCGCCGAGTTGTCGGAGGGGATGAGATATGAAATCGTGCCCTTTGGCGATTCTCGTGGTGTGCGCTTGTGTGGCCGCCGTGTGTTCGGGCGTATGTGCTGCCGCGTACGGCGGGATCACCGCGCGGGGTCCTTACGGATGGGCGGGAACGTCGGGGTATATCTACCATCAGAACGGTCCATGGACAGGGGTGAGCCGCGGGGCGGCGGGGTACAACGCGAACCGACCGGCAAGCCGCCCGGCACCCCGGGGCGGCGGAGCCCGGCGGCGATGATCGCGGATGGCGGCGCGCCGCCCAGGAGATTGCTGGCCGGAGCGTACTCGATTCTCGTCGCCTTCTTCGTTTTCGTGATCGCCGCGTCGTTTCTCCCCCATGCGCGTCTCTGGGGGATCAACCATCTCGCGTTCTACCCGCTCTCCGTTCGTATCGCAGCGTTCATTGGAGTGGGCGTTTTTTTCCTGCCGCGAGTCAGCCGCGCGGTTCTCCGCTGGCTCGATGCGATCCCCGAAATCCTCGCGCGGCGGCGGCTCGTTTTTGCGATGCTGCTCTCGCTCGTTTCGCTTGCGCTCTTCATCGCGTTCTCGTCGGCGACCCAGCTCCTGGGCGATGGCCTCTACACGACGAACAACATCGAGCGAGGGGCGAAGGTCGATCGGGCAGCGTTCGCCGAGGTGATGAAGAATCCTTACCTGGTGTACCCCGGCACCGAGATGCTCAATCTCGGCCTGTCGCGTTTCGCGTCGCACGTTCTCCATGTCCCGCCGCTCGCGGCCGTGAAGGTTCTGAACGCGCTCTTGGGGGCGCTTCTCGTTTTTCTCGTGGTGGTCGGCTACCGATCGTCGGCCTCTTTTTCTCGCGGAACACAGACGGCTTTTGTCGCCCTCGCTCTCCTTACTGGCGGCATTCAAATGTTCTTCGGGTACATCGAGGCGTACACCCCTCTCGTTTTCTTCACCGGGCTCTACGGGCTCGCCGCCCATCGGACTCTGACGCAAGGAGCCGATATCCGAGGTCCCGTCGCGTACGCTCTGGCGGCATTCGTGATGCATTCTCTCGGCTTGATTCTCATTCCGTCGCTGCTCGTTCTCGTTCTCTGGGACCGTTCGCGGCGGGAGCCGACGCAGAAATTCCTCGTTCGGATGCTCATCCTTGCTATGGCCACCGTTGCCGTTCCGTGGGCGGTCGTCGAGACAACCGACGCAAAGCGATTCATCCTTCCTTCGACGAGCGCCGAGCATGCGTACGCCGTGTGGTCGGCGGCGCATCTCGTGGATATCGTGAACGAGATGCTCCTCGCGTTCCCCGGGATCGTCGTGTTGGGGGGTGTGGCCGTCATGATCGGTGTGAGGGAACTTCGGCGGCGGCCGGGTGGGGGGGATCTTCTCTCCGTGCTCGGCGGCAGGGAGTTTCTCTCCAGCTCGTTCTTCCCGGAACTCGTGTTCGCAGTGTTCCTGCTTGTCCCGTCGGTCCTGCTCGCGCTCTTTTTCAAGCCCGAACTCGGGATGGCACGCGACTGGGATCTTTTCACGATCGCCGCTGTCGGTCCCTTCGCTATACTCTTCGCCGTTCTGGGGCATTTCCAGACGAGTGGAGCCGCTCGCAAGGCCACAGGAATCGTCCTGCCTCCCGTACTCGCGATGACGGCCGTCCTGGCCGCGGCGTGGGTCGGAATCAACGCCCATCCGGCGAGGTCCGTCGCCAGGTTCGAGAGCATACTCTCGTACGATCGCACGCGCGAGGCGTACGCGTACGAAGGGCTGGCGGTGTTTTACCAGGACAAGAAGGATGTCGCGGCGGAAATTCGAGCATGGGAAAAAGCCGCGGCGGCCTCGCCGAATCCGAGATATCTCTACGCAATGGGCCTTCGCTATTACCACGTCGGAGAGAAAGAAAAAGCGGTGGCGACGCTCGAACGGTGTCTCCGGATGAGACCGACACACGACCGCGCCCGCCAATCGCTCGTTCGCATGCTCCACTTCATGAAACGCTACGACGAACTCATCACCGTCTGCAGGGAAGGGGCGAGAGTCTCTCCCAAAGACGGTTTCTATCCTTTCTTGATGGGAGAGACCTACATGGGAATGGGGCGGGTCCCGGAAGCCCTCGATGCCTTCGACGCCTGCCGGGCGCTAGATCCGCCGCCCGAAGTGACGGCGGAGATCGACAAGCTCCTCCGGTCGGTGCCGCCCGACGTGCTCGAGGAACATCGTGCGAAAAAAGAACGGGAGAAAACGCAGTGAGCGCAAGATCGCCGCGGCGGAAAGGTCCGGACGTGGCCCGCCTGGTTCGCGGGATGAGCGAGGCGGTGGGGAGCGATCTGCCGTCGGTGTCTCACATCGCCCGCAAGAAGCGCGACCCGTTCAAGATCCTCGTTTCGACCGTGTTGAGCCTCCGGACGAAGGACGAGGTGACGATGGAGGCGTCGAAGAGGCTCTTTGCGATCGCCTCCTCGCCGAGAGTGCTCGCGCGAACGCCTGTGCGCGCGATCGAAAAAGCGATCTACCCCGTCGGCTTCTACAAGATGAAAGCGCGCACGATACGGCGAATCTCGGAGCGCCTCATCCGCGAGTTCGGAGGCGTCGTCCCCGACACGATCGAGGAACTCCTCGGGTTCAAGGGGGTGGGCCGGAAGACGGCGAATCTCGTCGTCACGCTCGGCTTCGGCAAACAGGGGATCTGCGTCGACACGCACGTCCACCGCGTGTCCAACCGCGTCGGTCTGGTGAGAACGTCGACCCCCGAACAGACCGAGTTCGCGCTGATGGACGTTCTCCCTGGGAAATACTGGATCGGATACAACGAGCTCGTAGTGAGCTTCGGGCAGAAGGTGTGCAAGCCGGTGTCGCCTCTTTGCTCGACGTGTTTCAACGCGCGCGTGTGCCCGAAGGTGGGTGTCGTCAAACATCGGTGAGGTTGGTGTGGGGGGTGGAGGGTCACTG
>CAZYCB010000428.1:0-1725 GCA_964645735.1 uncultured bacterium
CGAAGAGATGCCGACGAGTCCGAGGTCGCCGTATGCCGTGTCGAAGCTGGCGGCCGAGTGGTACTGCCGGGCGTTCTGGGGAGTGTACGGCCTTGCGACGGTGTCGCTCAGGTACTTCAACGTGTTCGGACCTCGACAGGACCCCCACTCGCAGTACAGCGCAGTCATTCCGCTTTTCGTGAAGGCGCTGTCTGAAGGGAAAAGCCCCACGATTTTCGGCGATGGGGAACATTCGCGCGATTTTACGTTCGTCGAAAACGTCGTGAGAGCGAACCTCCTCGCGTGCCGTTGTGACATAACGGGCGGGAAGGTGTACAATGTGGCGTGCGGCGACAAGCTGACTTTGAATTCCCTATGCTCGAAGCTGCGGACGCTTTTGAAAGCGCATGCGGATCCCGTGTACGCCGCGGAACGAGCGGGCGATGTGAAGCACTCGCAGGCAGGCATAGCAGCGATCGAGAACGAGCTCGGTTATAAAGTGCTCGTCGGAGTGGACGAGGGATTGCAGCGCACAGTGGAATGGTACGTGAAAAGCGGTATCGAGTGAAGCGTATCCGGCGAGCAAGGCCAGGCGCGGCGCTGCGGCGTTGCAGCGGACTGAGAGTCCCGTCGTGACAAGTGAGGGAAAACAGTGATTAGGACCCGTCGGAAAAAGATCGCTGGGATGTTCGTGATGCTGGCGTGCGTCTGGTTATGGACCTCTCTGGCGTCTGCGCAGGTGGAGCCGGGCGAGAAGGACTATAGGTTCAAGGCGGGGGACGTTGTCTATCTCTCCGTCCCGACGCGCCCCGCGCTAAACGGGGAACTGGTCATCGGGGAGAGCGGCGCGGTGCAGTTGCCGCTCATTGGCGCCGTAGGCGTGGCCGGACTCACTCTGGAAGAAATGCAGGCCAAAGTGTGGCAGGCGCTTCGGAACCTCTACCCCAGCCTGGAGAAAACCGATGTGAGTCTCGAGCCCGTACTCGGATACGTCGTTTATGTTACCGGGGCCGTGAGCGAACCCGGCCGATACCGGTTTCCGGGATCTCCGGGACTCTGGGACGCGATACGCAAGGCGGGAGGTCCGACGAGCACTGCGGCGCTCGACATGGTACGGATCGTGGACGCGGAGTCGGATTCATCGCAAAGCCGTGTGTTCGATGTGTTGAAGGCCTTGGAGACCGGAAGCGTCGATCGCCTTCCGAAGCTTGGAAAGCAGTCGACGGTCGTGGTGCCGAGCGAAAGCGAGGCGTATGTGGGGGCATTGGGGGTGAACATCTTTGGGGCGGTGACGAAACCTGGGTTCTACCGTCTTCAGGGCGACCACCATGATCTTATGAGCGCCATTCTGCTTGCGGGTGGTGCAACAGCTCGCGCGTCACTTGGCTCCGTCATCATCCTTCGCACTAAGGACGATGGGTCGGTATCGAAGACGGAGGTAAACCTCAAGAAGTATCTGGATACGGGCGACACCGGATCGAATCCGCTGCTTCGAGCCGGTGACACGGTGAGCGTTCCCGAGCGGAGCTCGGTGGGATACCAACTCAGCACGAACCCTCTGGGGTTGTTGATCAGCGCTATCGGGACCGCGGCGTCGATTGCCCTGCTCATTCACTACTGGAATGACTGAGAAGAGGCTGTTGTGAGAGAAATTGCGCAGGATAAATCGCCGAAGACGGGGAGCTCCGACATTCAGAGCTACGGCAGAGTGCTGTGGCGGAAAAAGTACTTCCTCATCGCTCCCAT
>CAZYCB010000429.1:0-4184 GCA_964645735.1 uncultured bacterium
CGGCCCAGAACGGCCACGACCCCTGCATCGAGCGGGCGGTCAAGTTGGGGCCAATCCCGCAGCCGAGAGCGAGTGGCTTGGACACCATGTACCGAAGAACGCCGAACACCAACGTCTGCTGGGTCGTCGGCAACGACCACACGGACACGGTGTAGCGGAGCTTCGGGTCGACGAGGAATCCGCTGAACCAGACGAAGCTTCTGTGCCAGTTGATATCGTTTCGCGCTTTCACGGTGCGCGTGCGTCCGAGATGGTCCGTGAACGTCTGATCGCCCGGCATCTGATTGAGATAGCGGAACAGCCCGTAGAAGCTGATGTTCAGGCTGGCTCGATCCGACTTGAAAATGTCGAAGCCCTTCGCCGGAGTGAACTCGCCGGCAATGTTGTTCTTGGACGCCTGTTCGATCTCTTCCGGCGTTTTGTCCGCAGGAATGGGTGCCTCGTCCTGCGCCCGCACACCGAGCGGGAACAGAACCAGCATGCCGAAGAAGATCAGCATCGCTGAGAATGCGCGCATCTTGGAAACTCGGTTCATCTTCATCGCGAGACTCCTCCGTGGCTTTAAGCGGTTACAAAAATGTCTCCTCGGGTGGAAACATGACGGCCGAGAGCACTGCTGTCGTGCTCGTCGTCCCCGAAGCGAGTGAATTCTCCCTCCACATTGTATAGACTTACGTTGATGAGTCAACGTCTTCCCGGTCCGGTCGATGCCTGATCTCGGCGTTGGGGCTTACCTTAGACGGACCCGACCGGTGTGTGAACTCGGAGAATTACCAGGTTCGGCCCTGAAAAATTACTAGGGCCCCCGTCCGGGTTGAGGCGGGGTCAACTCCAGGAATAGCCCAGCGATGTCTTGATCCCATAGTCGCTCGTCGCTTCCCCCCCCGTGGGCGGTTTGTTGTCGTAGTCGTCGTAGAATTCGAGGTCGAAGAAGAAATCGTCGATGATCTCGCGTCGGATATCGAGGCTGGCTTCCACCCTGTACCGGCCTTGTTCCGTAATGCTCGGGTAGAAATCCACAAGCAGGTCGATCGCCGTCTCCGGGAGGTTGTACTGGAAAAGCGAGAAATCCGTGTGGAGCAAGCCCTCGAGACTGGAGTTCGTTTCACCCCCGGAGGACGACGTCTCGGAGTTGAACGCGACGCCAGCGGCCAGTATGAGCAAGCTGTAGTTCGTGGCAACGGGGGAGTAGCCGGCCGCCAGACGTCCGAGGAAACGTCTTTTCAAGTCCAGCTCGTCGTTTCGCTCCACCTTTACGCCGACGGAAAGGGTCACGCTTCGGCCGAAGATGTAGTAGTAGGCGGCCCCAATGCTGGCGCGTCTTTTCGTTTCGTCCGTCCCGTCCGAGGTGGTTTGCTCCGTCACGGTAGAGCTGATCGCCGCGTCGATGATCGTCCGCGGACTGCGGTAGCGGTTGGAGATGTCGAAGTACAACTCAGCCACATCCGTCGACTTCGCGTAGTTGAACCCGAGCTTCGCGCTGCCCTTGTTCCTCGATTGGAACGACTTTTCGATGGGTGCGATCGCAACGACGGAGAGCATGGGGAGGTTGACGATGGTCGTATCGCTCGCCACCCGGAGCACGCCCGACGCTTCGCGAACCTCGACGGACCCGAAGAAGAACTTCCCGTCAGACTCGGTGACGTGGAAGTAATATTTCGAACTGAGGGCCGTAACGTCGGCCCATTCGATGTACACCTTGGCCATCGAGTCGGTCTGCACCTCGAGCTTGCCCCTCGTCATATTCTTGATCTCGCACGTCACGCGGTCCCCGTTTTTGAGCGCCACGATGTCCGTCTTGGGGCGGGCGGCGGCGACGGCGCACGTACTCAAGATTATGACGGCTGCGAGGATGCGCACGCAAAGGGTTCGCATGAGCGGGAGCTTATAGGTCAGCATTTTGGCGGGCAAGGGCAACCTCGCGTGCGAAAACCGCCGTCGGGAGAGGTGCGGGCGCTCGCCAACGGCGAATCTCCACCACGGCACCCAGTAAATTTTCAGTGGCGAACCTGGTAATTCTCCGAGTTCACAGCAGCGCCCGGCGCGGTTAGTTTTGGAAAAGCCGCCGTTCGCGCCGGGTTGAGAGGCGTTCGGGAAGGTCGCCAACCTTACTTCCAGTCTGTCATCACGAACCCGGTCGAACGGCGGCCCTCGTCATGGCGCCCGCTACATACGCTTCGGCATCAGGATAATCTCCATGCGGCGGTTCTGGGCTCGCCCCTCGGGGGTGCTGTTGTCAGCGACCGGGCGGAATTCGCCAAAACCCGCGGCCAGGAGAACCTTCGGATCGACACCATCGGCCTCGAGGAGCTTGACCACCGAGATGGCGCGCGCGGCGGAGAGCTCCCAGTTGGTCGGGTACGTCGCCGCGAGCTTCGACGTAATCGCCACGTTATCCGTGTGACCCGCAACGATGATGTCCTGATCGGTGACGCTTTTCAGAACCTCGGCGACTTTCGCCAGCGCCTCTTTGCCCTGCTTCTTCACCGTGGCCTTGCCGGAATCGAAGAGAATCGCTTCCACCATCGAGAGCGTCAGTTTGCCCTCTAGTTCCGCGATCGTCACCTGCTTGGCCTCGAGCTCGGCTTTCATCGCCGCCTGCATCCGCTCGAGTGCGGTGTTCTGCGTCTGCACCTGCTTCTGGGCCTCTGTCATTTTCGCCTGAAGCTCGTTCTCCTTGGCTTTGAGGCTGGTTTGACAGGATTCCTTGTCCTGTGCAAGCTGCTGGGCCGCCGTGTTCAAAGAATCGACCTGGGTCTTGAGCCCCAGATTCTCTCTCTTGAGTTCCTTCGACGCCCCGCATCCCATCAACGCTAGAACGAATACGAGCAGCGCAGCAGCGCTCACCACGTGTCTCATACGAGAACCTCCTTGAGGGGTTGGCCGCCGCAACCTGTCGTTGGCTCGATCAGGCGCCGGCGGCATTGACCGATCCGGACGCAAACACGATCTCGATCTTACTCAGAAAACAGCCTTCTTCGCTGTGCCGACTACGCTGCCGGTAATTTCCCCAATGTCGATCATGGGCGGCACGGGGATCCCGTTCCCCAGATTCCGGTGCGACTGGGCCCAGATGGTGATGGCCTGCCGCGCGACCTTTATCTTCTCTTCTACCCCCCGTCGCCACGTTTCCAGCTCGTCTCGCTTCGCATTGTAGTTCGCCACATCGTAGTCGAGCTGATGGATTACGTCGTCGATCCTTTTCAACCTCTCGATCAAATATTGTTCCGTGGCGTCCATCTGCTTGGCCGTTGCCTTTTCCGGGGAGGGGAGCAGATCCTTCACCGAGGGGTCCTCCTCGATCAGCTTCTTCAGCGAAGCCGGATCGCCCATCCGTCCCAGGTAAAACAGGTTTGCCGCGCGCATCGAACGCGCTTGCAGGGCTTTGAGGTCCGAATAGTTTCCCCGTGTCACCGCGACATCCGCTTCGATCTCACGGTCGAACCCGGCCACCACGCCGGGCACTACATCCTGCTGAAAATCGTCCAGATCCCTTTGTATCGCCACGACGACGGCGTTGACGAGCGGCCCCGCAGCGGCGATTCCGTCGAGGTACGTCTTGGCAGCCCGTATGTCCTGGAGAACGCTGTCGACGGAGACTTCACCGAATAGTGCGCTGTCGGCACTCTTTTTTACCCGCGCCGTCTCGATCACTTCCGACAGGTAGCGCGCCAGATGCTGATTCTTCTCCTTGTCCGACATCCTCGCGTTGTTGATCGCCACAACCTGATTCGAGTAATACACCACGCCTCGAAGAGCGATCAGCAGGGGCTTCGCTTGCCCGTAGCTATTTCTGTACTCCGGTATGTCCAAATAGGGTCTGAGATGCTTGAATTCGAACGGCCTGCTCACCTTCGCCGCTTCGGCAAACAAAACCCCGGTGTTTTCCGAGAAGGGAGCCATGTCCATTTTCCTCTTGCTCTGGAATGCGGAACACCCGTTGAGCCCCGCCATGCCGATGAGGACGAAGAGGACTACCAAGAGAAACGATCGGCGAGATCTCATGACACAGAACCTCCTCAGCCCGTCATGCAGGCTCACAACTTACTCACGAGGGAGCTGAAGGCGACGCCCCCCATTACGCTCAGTACGAGCGCGACTACAAACGCGATGCTTGGCCGGACTCGCTGGCCGTGCACCTGGAGTTCATACACGCGGCGGCTGTACTGCACGGCCGCCGCCAG